>JAJYDM010000092.1 GCA_021777475.1 Actinomycetes bacterium
ACCTCCATCGACCAGCCGCTTCCCTCCGATTACCACCGGGGGAAAAACCCCAGGAATGGCAGCGCTGGCGGCAACCGCCTCAACAGCCTCTCCGCTCGCTATGACAACCTCCTGGCCCGTGGTGAACTCTGTCGCCACGACCCTAACTGGAATTGGCGCGTCCTCCAGATTTGTGTAGTTGAGGTGGCGCTGCAATAACGAACGAAAGTTGGAGGGATCGACAAGGTAGTTGCTACGGCCTGCAAAACCCAAAAAGCCGGTCAGAGGGCGGAAGGGGAATATATCGTTACGTCGAACCGTCTTCCAGACATCCGCGAGCTTGTCAGCACCTTTTTTTCCGGGCCAGCCGGCGATCCAGGCGGCATTCACCGCGCCAACGGACGTGCCCACAATGAGATCGGGCAGAATGCCATGCTCTGCGAGCGCCAGAATCATTCCGACCTGAACCGCACCATGACTTCCGCCGCCGGAGAGCACAAATGCCGTCTCTCCCATGTCAGCCGCACTGTCGGGTGCAACGCAATTCCGGGAAATGATGACTCGGCTGAGAAGCTTTGAAAAAAACCAGCGGAAACGGACTCAAAAAGATCTCATCGCCAAGTGTCATGTCTGCCTGCACCGAACCCCGACCCATCCCCCGCATGAACTTGCACACTCGCTGCCGATACCCAACTGCACTTGCACCTTCGCCTGCGCCAGACGCTTTAAAGTCTGACCAAGATCATATCGCAGCTGGACGAGGACGGTTAATTCCGAGGCGTCTTACCTTGCGCCTGCAACTTTGGCTTGCCGCTTGCGCTGCGAGCTGCCGTGCTGGTTTGAGTCTGCCGCTTTGGAGTTATGCAGGTTGAATATCAACCCCCGGCGATAGCTGCAATCACCAGAAACGGCTCGTTCCCATTGATCACTGCCATCGGTAGCGCCAGATCGTTGGACTTGTGCGAAAGATCCTCGCCACATGCGAAAAAACGGACAAAGGGCCTGCGTTGTGCCGTAAGAGGATCGCGCAAGGCGCCTTTCAGAGCTGGAAACCGCATCTCAAGAGCGTCAAGGACCGTCTTCAGGGTCGGCTTTCCATCGATGGCGATCTCGACCTCGTGCTCTGCCCCAGCGAGCGTGCACAGGTGATCAGGGAGTCTTACACGAATCATGGTAGGGTCTGAACCTCGACCGATAAGACAGCGGGGAGATCGTGAACAATGGCTTCCCAACTATCACCGGAATCCCGGGATGCATAAACCTGACCTCCGGAAGTCCCGAAATAGATCCCGCAACTTTCCAGAGAGTCTACAGCCATGGCATCACGCAGAACGTTGACGTAGCAATTCCGCTGGGGCAACCCCTTTTTCAAAGGCTCCCATTCATTGCCCCCGCTCCTGCTCCGGAACACCTGCAGGCAGCCGTCAACAAAGTGCTCGGCGTCACTCTTGATCGGGATCACATAAACGGTGTCAGGTTCATGAGCATGCACGTCGATAGCGAACCCGAAATCAGTCGGGAGGTTGCCGCTGATTTCATACCAGTTGTCCCCACAATCATCGGACCTCATAACGTCCCAGTGTTTCTGCATGAAAAGTACTTCAGGACGTGACTTGTGCATTGCCAATTTGTGCACACAATGTCCGATCTCAGCTGTCGGATCAGGTATGTAGTTCGAAACCAAACCCCTGTTGATCGGTTTCCAACTCGAGCCATTATCGTTCGACCGAAAAACCCCAGCGGCCGAAATCGCTACAAAGATCTGCCCCGGATCGTTTGGATCCAGCATTATTGTATGCAAACACATCCCACCAGCTCCAGGTTGCCATTGTGGCCCGGTATCATTCATCCGCAATCCGGACAGCTCTATCCAGGTAACGCCGCCGTCTGTTGACTTGAACAATGCCGCATCCTCGACACCGGCATAGACCTCGTCCGTGTCAAGGAGCGAAGGCTGCAGGTGCCAAACCCTTTTGAACTCCCATGGACGCCGGGTTCCGTCAAACCACTGATGTGTCCCAGGAATGCCATCGTAGACAAACTCATTCCCGACGGGCTTCCAGGTCTGTCCGCCGTCGTCAGACCGTTGAAGATGCTGGCCAAACCATCCACTTGACTGTGACGCATAAAGGCGGTCGGGATTCACTGGGGATCCATTTACATGGTAGATTTCCCAGCCTGAAAAATAAGGGCCAGCCACATCCCACCTTTTGCGGCCCTCATTCGAACTTAAAATAAAAGCCCCTTTACGGGTACCAGCCAGAAGCCGAACCCCGGCCATACGCCCCCCTTTACCTGAAACTTCTGCTTAAACTTGAAGAACTCCGCGTCACCTTTTAAATATGAAAGTACCAATATGAAACTAATTCATCGACCTGTTGAGGTCAATAGAGACTTGACCGAGGATGGCGGTAGCAGCCAGCCCAAATTGATTGAAAGCGCATTCCGTTATGGGATCCATTAATTGCCAACAAGCACTGACATCGTTTCGGGTGGTCCCCATGCCCAGAGCCACCGGCGGAGCCGGATTGAGGTAACCTGTCTCGGACAGGTAATCTCTAAGCGGTGACTATGAGAGCCCAGGACTGAATGCACTATTCCCTAATCGCTGCCACCTTCGGAATCATCTTCCTGGCGGAACTTCCGGATAAGACCATGATCTCCTCAGTCATCATGGGTTCGAAGCTGGTACCGCAGAGAGTGTTTATCGGCGCCTCTTTGGCGTTCCTATTGCAGGTGATACTCGCAGTCACTGTCGGCGGCCTGGTGGCGCGCGTTCCTAGAAGGCCACTCGACTTGACCGTCGGATTTGTCTTCCTCATTGGCGCCGGACTCATACTGCGGGAGATACTCAAAAACACGGTTCAGGAAGAGGAGTCGCTTGCAAAAAGCGCCTCCCGAGAAGGATTTCTGCCACAAGTGCTGCTGGCTTTTGGGGTCACCTTCATCGGCGAATTTGGGGACCTCACCCAAATCGCCACCGCCAACCTCGCCGCCAAGACCGCGGATCCCTTGTCGGTGGGGATCGGGTCATACCTGGGTTTGCTCGCGATCACCACACTTGGAATCTATTTTGGATCAAGAGTGCTTTCGAAGGTGCCGGTAAAAGCAGTCCAGCTGTTCAGTATGCTGATCATGACAGCACTGGGACTCTTCAGCATTACTACCGCGCTCTGAAGCGAAGCAGAGCCCAGCCCATCGGATCAAAGAATCTAACAGTCTTTCTTTAGGCCACAGAATACGGAGATACCGGCCCTGAACCAAAATGGCTGCGTCGCCACGGTGTCAAACACCAGGTCGAAGGAAATTCACGTTGCAGGAAAGTCTTGAATTGCGAAAACAAACCCACGATAAGGGCTGCTTCAAATGGCGGAGAGCTTGCGAGCGCTTTCAAACCCGCCAATGACCTTCCTGCGCCTCCTCGGTATCCACTCCACCCGCCGGTAATAGTGGGGGCATGGCCTCAAGGCCCATCAGGTGCTTCAGCTTCGCCTCTAAAAATCCACTGAACACCGTACCTATCATAAAATTGTCCATAGATGCCAAAAGGCATCTCATGAAGTTCTTGTAGCCTGGTGTTGTTCTCGCCGTCTTTGAGTTTGTCAAAGACAACCGTCAGCTCATCGTAGGTACTGCCAACTACATAAATAGCATAGGTATTACCTTGGACGGGATCGAATGACGGAGAAGCCATCCAGTCAGACGCCGATATCTCAACGTTGCCGCTCTGCAAATGAGCATTGATAATTCTGGCATGCTTCTCCGACGGAAACTGATCTTTCATGGGCGTGTCACTGAGCTTCGTGAGCGAGAGCCCTCCACCAAGGCAATCATGATAAAACGACATCGCTTCGGCGCAGTTGCCGTCAAACAGCAGAAATGGAGTGCTTTTTAGCATGCATCAATTATCTCACAGCCCACTGACTCGGGTTCGAAGGTGAAATTTTTACTGCCGAATTGGCGGAGAGGGAGGGATTTGAACCCTCGGACCCGGTTTCCCAGGTCAACTCATTAGCAGTGAGACCCATTCGACCACTCTGGCACCTCTCCAACTTGCACTAGCGACAGTGTAGGAGATCCTAACAAAAAGACAATCAGTGAACTAGTCATCTTACCGCTACCCAAGTTTAACTTGCCCTACACGCACCGCTATACTTCCCCACGTTGTGGATTGACATAAACTGCGCAGTTTGTAGCAGGGCAAAACCATAACCAAGCCATAGGAGTGAACAAGGTGCAAGCCAACACCCACCTAATGACCATGCTTCAAGCGGTAATAATGGGCCTGCTACAAGGAATTACGGAACTCTTTCCGATATCGAGTCTTGGGCACTCGGTGATTCTGCCACAGCTTCTGGGTTGGAGCCAGATCGTCAAAGCCCAGGGCGCCAACAATTCGTTCTTCCTGACATTTCTTGTAGGGCTACACGTAGCGACCGCAGCAGCACTCTTCGTCTACTACCGAAAAGACTGGACTCAAATAATCAAAGGGGTTGTCAGAACATTTTCAACCCGCAAGATTGAAACCCACACTCAGAGGCTTGGCTGGCTGTTAATTGTGGCAACGATCCCAGCAGGACTTATGGGGCTGATCTTCGAACACCCGTTTCGGACTCTCTTCGCCAAACCGTTATGGGCATCTTTTTTTCTCTTTGTTAACGGCATAATTCTGCTTATCGGCGAACGAAAGCGACAAGAGACGGAGAGGGGGCCAAGGCGAATCCACTCGAAGAATGCCAGTCGCCAATTGAAAGGTGGGCATCGAATTCTAGACACCCTTGAGTTCAAAGAGGCAGGCGTGGTGGGAGTTGCGCAGGTCTTCGCCCTTCTGGCGGGAATTTCACGATCCGGTATCACGATGGTTGCTGGACTCGTAAGAGGCTTGGACCACGAAGACTCTGCAAGATTCTCGTTCCTGCTTGCAACCCCAATAATTCTTGCAGCCGGCCTTTACAAACTCCCAAGCCTTTTTAGCCATAGCGCCTCTGGAGTCCGACCCCAGATTCTCATTGGCAGTCTTGCCGCATTCATTGCGGCCTATATTTCGGTGTCATACCTTGTAAAATATTTCCGCACCAAGAATCTATATCCTTTCGCGATCTATTCGCTAGTAGTGGGAACGATCCTTTTCGTCCATTTCCTCTAATACGGAGCGGTTTCAAAGATGACCCAACTAGGTTCTACTTTGGATTTTTCAAGGAGATTAGAACACTGACTCTGCTTTATATTGGTTTGTTTGGGATTCTCGGCGCCTGGGCAAGATACGGCCAGACAATACTTGTTCAAGATATTTTTGGCAAGTCCTTCCCGTTCGCAACACTTTCGATAAATGTGATCGGCTGTTTCCTGATGGGACTCATCTTCACCTTGACCTTGGAAAGGCTAAATGTATCAGGCTCCGTCAGAACCGGAATCCTGACCGGCGGCTTAGGAGCCTACACAACCTTTTCCACCTTCTCCATCGAGACTTATACGCTGTTTCAAACCGGCTATTTGTTCAAAGGGATAGCGTATATTTTTTTATCGCTCGCGTTGTGCCTTTTGGCGGTCATACTTGGTGTATGGCTAGCTCAGCGGTAGGAGGTTCGAATGCCAGAGATGACCATGGTCAGAATCTACGTGTTAGAGGGTGAGCGAAGACAACACAAGTCATTAGCCGACCAGATCTTCGATCGGCTCTATAAAGAACACAGGATCAAGGGCGTGACGCAATTCCGGGGGATCGCCGGTTTTGGAAGTCATGGGGTCGTGCACCACATCGATCTGGCGCATATCAACGCTCATCTTCCCTTGGTGATCGAGTTCTTTGATACTACGGCCGTTGTAAACGAAGCTTTGGTCTGGATCCGAGATCTTGTCGATTCAGACAAGATAATCACCTGGAAAATAGAGGTCGGGTAGCTTCGGCGGCAATGGAATCATGGGATCGGCGGACAATTCGTCCCAGTGGCACATACCGCCAAGTTTCGTTTTATATCCCCGAGTTGCGTTCGCGAGGACAGCACCCTTCACACCGATTCCACCGGTAAACCGGCTCCTTTGACCAACTCGGAGATATTGGCCTCACAGTTCTGAAGTGATGAGAAACCTAAGACGGGACTCAGCTATTAAGCCGGTGATTCGGCTAATTACCGCGACTCCAATAGGTCTGAGAACCGTAACCACCAAAGCACCGAAGATCAATCCTCCGACGACATCCCCTGGGTAATGTGCTCCCACATAGACCCTGTCAAAAGCCAGGAAAAGCCCCAGAACTGCGGCGACTATGCCGGTTGGAAGATCTGAAAGTAGGAGTCCCACTATCATTGCCCCCGCAACCGTGGCATGATCCGAAGGAAATGTGAAGTCGTTCGCCTTCGGAACCAGCACTTCAACCCCTTTCAGAGCGTAGTAAGGACGAATCCGTCCCACAATGTGGGAAACGATCTGGTTGAGACCGAGTGCAAGGAGGGTACCGGCGGCCGTCCAAGCAACCCTGTCGACAGTCCTTTTGGGATTGGCGGACCTTCTCGCCCTCCAGTACGCGACCAGCCCGGTGACTCCCAGCAGGACCACTCCTCCGTAAATCGCATATTCCCTCATGAAGTAGTGAGCAAACGAGGTGTTCCGTGCAAAGCGGTTCACATCCATATACAGGCGACTATCCAAATTGGAAAGCGAACTCATTGGGGATCTCCTTCTGCCGCACCAGTGCACCAGGTACCCACCTGGTCTGGCTGCAGTAACTCTTCGGCTACAACGCTAGAGCAAACTGGACCCACATAGACATCAAAACACTCAGGCCGATTTCATCTTTCGCCTAATCACCATGCCAAAGATCAGCTTTACGCACGCAGAAACCGGGGATGCGATCACAATAACGCAACACTTTACCCACTCACAGTGATATTTCGGATCATAATGGATACTATTCCCACTGTGAGAGCAGACCAGTCGCGTTAAACCTCATTTGTTGTTTGTCGAAATTGAGTTCCTAAGCCAGACGAATGACTGGATCTACGGGCTTAATAGATTCCCGCTCAAGGCAACCACATTTTCCTGTCACAGCTTCAGACAACATAAAATGCATCTTTTGGCACCAGTATTGACCCTGGCTTTTCAAGATGGCTTCCACGACCTGAGTTCAGTCAATTTTGCCTTTGGAAATACGCAGGAGGCGTTCGCCGCACAACGTGTGGAGAACAGTTCCTTTGATTAGCTATACCTAACCAACCAACATGATTCAAAACTCCAATGAGCCATTTCCGGTCATGCAACGCGGCGTCGATGAATTTCCCAGACTGATCAGCCCCACCAGCGGTGCTGTGGTGGAACCACCTAACCCACACGGAGCAACTCTCACCTGGGTCTGTTGCACAGTGTCACTCTGGAACAGCCTTGGACTCGGTCTCAACTCCGAAACCAGCGTTTTCGGCCTTGCCGCTACCGAGCAATTCCACGCTGATCTGTGCGGACTCTGAAACGGACTCCCGGCTGGGCCGGGACGCGTGCAATTTGTCAGGACTATATCCATGATCTGCGTCCCACTAGGAAAAAACCCCGCAAGACGTCCTGAAAGTGTTACGGCTTTCTTCACCTGCGATGGGATAA
>JAJYDM010000093.1 GCA_021777475.1 Actinomycetes bacterium
CCGCGTCATTTTCAGCCATCGGTGGAACACGTCCTTCGACTTGGACCTGTCTACGTAAACCTCCCCGAAGGTGTCACCGGGCTGAGCCGGCTCAACTCGCACTGCTTGATGCCAACAGTGCATTCCGGATACCGGGTCAGGGTGGACCGGGAAGATAAGGTTCTGGTGCACTCCGACATCCTGCCACCAGAACCTGGTGGTGTCCTTGTCGTTGGATTCAAACGGCTTCGGCGCGGCCTTCGGAACAAGCCGCCTGTCGTCACCGGCGGAGTCTATCGCCACGGTTCTCATCATGTACGAATTGAAGTCATCGTTCAGCTTCCACCGGCCCATGTGATGTGAGCATGCCACCACGCCTGGGTGGATACCTTCGGTTATCCAGGGCTTTGCCACGAAATAACCGATCTCGGAGTTGACCCTTACAAGGCCGGTCTCTCGTATTCCAAGTCTTTCGGCGTCGACGGGGTTGATCCACACCGGGTTGGTATGGGCTATCTCGTCCAGCCACTTCGAGTTCGCAGAGCGGGTGTGAATTTGCACCGGAAGCCTAAAGGTCGAGATGAGAACCATCTCCCCATCGTTCAGATTGTCCGGATGGATGTGGCTCTTGATATACCAAGGTATTGACTGGTCGGCCCAGCCCCAATCGGCAAGCGTCTTGGAATAGAACTCAAGTTTTCCAGACGGCGTCGGAAATCCGCGCATCAGCTCCCCGTCAACCTCCACCCCTACCGGACGCCTTCCCTCTTCGTCGGGATCGGGATCCCCCGTGGGAGTGATATTCGGGTTTTGAGGCTTCGGCGTCCTGGTGTATATGCGCCCGTGCTCATTGGTGACTGTGTCGTCAAGTTCCGATGTTGGGATTATCTCCTCGTAACGTTTGCCGACTTTCTGGGTCACCTCGAATGCCCCGTGCTTCTGCATGTAGCGCAGAGGAGTAACCTCCTCTTTTTCGGCAATCTCCGGAAGACCCGGCACGGAATTCTCAAAAATATAGGAATAGTACTCCTCGACCGTCAGCTTTTCGCCCGGTCTCAGTTGCGATTCGTAGAACCTTCGGATTCCGAGAGCGCCGTCCGGGTCGATCCGCCAAGAGAGATCGATCCAGAACTCGTTTTCTTCCCACACCTCGCCAGGGTTGGAGACCCTCGTGTCGGAAATCTCCTCACCGTTATTATTGCGGTAGGTTCTGAGAACCGGCTGGCGGAAAGCCACCCACTGGCCGTCGTACTGCTCGTATGACGCCAGGTCGTGCCGCTCCGAGGCGTGACCCATCGGCAAAACATAGTCTGCAAAGTAAGCCGTTTCATTCCAGGTCGGAGTTAAGGCGACATAACATTGGATCTTGCTCTCATCAAGCAAGACGTCAATCCATGTCATTCCATCCGGGTTCGTCCACACCGGGTTGTAGACCCTGGTGAAGTATACGTCTAGTTTTCCCCTGCCCTCTTCGATCAGGTGGGGAAGTATGAAGCTCATCTCGTTCATCGAAAGCGGGTAGTCGCTCGGCCAGGTCAGTTCGTTCCAGACTTCGGGATGAGATGGAACATACATGGGCTTGGGAACGAACTTGTTCCAGGCATTGGGATAGGTGCCACCCTCGGTGGCAATGGCTCCAAGAAGCGCATTGACGAGCAGCAGGGTTCGCGAAATTTGCCATCCGCCAAGGTTGCCAGCAGCTGCCGACCGCCAAATGTGGCTGGCAAATTTGCTCTTTGCCGTCGCCACCACAGCCGCAACCTCCGCCAGGACGCTCTCTTTGATCCCTGACTCCCGGGAGGCGTATTCAAATGTGAAAGCTTGATATGTTGCCTTCAGCTCTTCAAGGAAGCTCTCGAAAGTGGCCTCTTTGTCTGGATGAGCCTCCTCCATCCACTCCTGCCAGTTCCACCAACGACGGACGAACTCACGGTCAAAGAGATCATTCTGCAACAGGTAGTTGGCGATAGCCAGGTTGATGGCCGATTCAGAACCAGGGTAAGGGGAGAGCCAGTAGTCGGCGTGAGTCGCGGTGTTCGAAAGCCTTGTGTCCACGACGATAAGCTTCGCACCGCGCTGTCGGGCCTCGGTTATCCGCTGGGCATGGGGGTTAAAATAGTGCCCGGTCTCCAGGTGTGCGCTGGTCAGAAAGATCACGTCGGCATTGGCGAAGTCCGCGCTCGGCCGATCCATTCCAGTCCAGTAGTGCCATCCGGCTCTCCCTGCGCTCGAGCAGACGTTGGTGTGGGAGTTGTGACCGTCAACGCCCCAGGATGCTAAGACCCTTTCGGTGAACCCGTCCTCACCGGGACGTCCAATGTGGCAGACAACCTCGTCTTTTCGATCCTCGGTGATTGCAAGACGGATCCTCTTTCCCAGATCGTCCAGAACCTCATCCCAGCTAACCCTTTGCCACTTGCCATCTCCCCGTTTGCCGGCCCTTTTCAGAGGATAGAGGATCCGGTCTGGATCCATCACTTGATTGATGGTGGCGGGACCCTTGGCGCAGTTCTTTCCTCTGGATCCAGGGTGCTCCGGGTTGCCTTCAAACTTCCTTACAAGACCTGTATCCCTGTCAACATACGCAAGAAGACCACAGGCCGACTCGCAATTGAAACACGTCGTGGGAATCAACGAGTAATGGCGCTCTTTCTTCTTTGGCCACTCTTTCGAGTCCAACTCGACCCAGTTGTCCCAACGCTCGAACGGCGGGTGTGACGCCAACGAAATCTGCGAAGAACCTTGATAAAAAGTCTCTCCTTTGGCCGCGGCGACCTCCTTGGCCGCAGAAACCAGAGAGGCCCTATCAATAAGACGCTCTCGAGCGGTCTCGATTCTCTTTTTCATATTCAACTCCGATTCCCAGGGTTTCTAGGCAAGTGGGACTGACTGGCCAGCCTGTATGTAAGCGTGCTCATATCCCAAAAGCCCTATTCCAGCAACAAGCAGCGGGACCATTCCAAGCGCGGGCGCACTGACTCCGATCAGTACTGCAACTGCGCTCACCCAAAAAGGTGCGGAATAGCGGCCAATCGTCATGTGCCAAACCGCGGCCTTGGAGTGCGAGGTTGGGTGGGCAATGGTGGTTTCCACAAGGACAAAACCCAGGTGGGCGACGCACATGAGCCCGCCAAGCCAAAGTACGAAATGCTGTGCGATTTGATCAGATGTCACAAATGGCGCCAGTGCCGCAGATCCAAGCAGAAGTGCCTGCACCAAGAGGTGCGGAACCCTCAGCGGACTTTGCCACAAGTCTCTGGCCCTCGCTTGGGAGAAAAGATATGCGGTGTAGATGGCGCCCATGACCGATGTGACCGCCAATGCCACCCCGATTACATCCATTGCAACCGAATTAATGCCCAACAGGGCAAACAGGAGCCAGAACACAATGGCGGCGCCGTCCAAACCGATTATGAAACCACCCTTTACAAGCCACGACCTCCAATGGGGCTTGGTGAAGAGGTAGATGAACCTCTTTGGTTGTTTAAGGTCGGTTATGAGCAAGAAGCCGGTAACTGCGAGTGCTACAAGGGCGACAATCGGCATGTCATATTTCGCGGTGGTTGAGACGACGGAGAGCTTTCCAAGAGCCATTGCTAAAAGAGCGCTCATAGCGACGCCCATGGCTATCCCCTTTGTCCAGGTATAACCGCTGACTCTCCAGCCCCACGGCATCGAGTGCGAGACGTCATAGACAAGCCTTGATTCAACCGAATCGTTGTTGTGGTGCTCAGCCACATGGCCGGAGTTGAGAATCCTGTTCGACCTGTTTATCTCAGACCACATGAAAGTGTCGCCGGCAGGTTGACGCGCCGCGATTGGATCCAGCGTCGACTGATGTGCCCCTTTGTAGAACAATTTCGGCCTGGTCGACTTTTCTCCCCGTCGAACGGTTACGGGGTCGCGGTGAATCATTTTGGTGACCTTGTCGTCAGGGTCATTGGCGTTGCCAATCATTATCGCCTCGGTGGGACAAATCGTGACACAGGCCGGCTCGAGTCCAATTTCGATACGGTGAGCGCAAAAGTTGCACTTCTCCGCTGTATGGTCATCAGGATTAATGAATATCGCGTCATATGGACAGGCCGCCATGCAAGCCTTGCACCCTATGCAAATGGACTTATCGAAGTCGACGATCCCATCGTCGCGCTGGAACATGGCCCGCGTGGGACATATGGCGACACAGGGTGGATTCTCGCACTGATTACACCTTGTAACCTGGAAGTTCCTTCTAACTTGAGGGAAGACCCCGGTCTCAACCGCCTTAACATAGGTCCTATTCACACCAAGTGGAACCAGGTTCTCCGACTTGCACGCGGTGCTGCAGGCGTGGCAACCGATACATTTGGTCTGGTCGATCACCTTTATCCACTTGGGCTTGGCCGCCCGTGGCGATTCAACGACACTCAATTTGCGCCCCCACAGTTGATGACTGATTACATCCGACTATAGGGACCGCTCACCCTTGCTATTATGGCCAAGTTCCTGGGACGTTATAGGTGTAGACTATTGCATGACCCTAATTCCTCAGGCCCCATCGCTGCAGAGCTTGGAGCTGTTCGTATCCACCGTAGATTTGGGGAGCGTCTCAAAGGCAGCGAGACGTCACCTGATATCCCAGCCCTCCGCAAGTGCCAGAATTGCCGAACTCGAACGCCTCCTCCACATAAAGCTCATTGACGGTACGCCGCAAGGAAGCAAAGTCACCCCGGCGGGAAACCAGATCTATCTACTTGCCAAAGAGACGCTTGATTCTGCCGACCGGCTGATTACAGCGGCCAAGCAACTATCCAACCAGAGATCGCAGCAGCTCAGGATCCACGCGAGCCACACCATCGCCGAGTACCTGCTTCCCAATTGGCTGGGAACACTGAGACAAAGAAACTCTACCCTTGTCCCGGAGTTGACGGTCACCAACTCATCTCAGGTTATCCAAAGTGTCAAAGCCACCGGTGATCTCGGATTCATTGAGTCATACGAAACAGACGATGAACTTGAAACAGTAGTGGTGGGAAAAGACGAACTATGGGTGGTCGTGGGAAGCAAGCACCCTTGGGCAAAGAGAAAACGACCCGTTACTCCGGCGATACTGGCCACCTGGCCGCTCGTGCTTCGTGAACGCGGCTCAGGAACGAGATCTGTCTTTGAAGATCAGATGGCCAAAGCCGGCCATGGCGATCTCCTGCTTGAAGCGGAGATGGGCTCCACATCCGCCATCAAGTCCACGCTTGCGCTCAGAGGCAGCTCCGGAGTACTTAGCAGCTTGGCCGTCAAGTCGGAGATCGACGATTCTTCATTAGTCAAGATCGAAGTGATTGGCCTGGACCTGAGCAGAACCCTTCACGCCGTCTGGTCGCGCCACAGGGGAATCAGTTATTCCGAACGCGAATTGGTCAAGGTTGCGTCACAACCAGGCTGAAGCGGCTGGTTCATCTTCGCACAGTCACAGGCTGCCAGTTGACCGACCGTCGAGCCCGCCAATTCACCAGTCTCTCCGGCATCTGCTGCTATCTCATTTGCCTAATTCTGTGGTAAATAGGGATACAAGCATATTTCCAGGTCACATCCATATTTGGCAACCTCGATATCGAGCTTACAACTCAGCTTCTTTGGCGCCGATCCTAGGTAAAGCACAAAATATTCTCTCTTTGCATCGTTAGCACCACCTTGCGTGGCCCTAAGCAGACTTCCCAGGCCACGGGTCACATCATAAAAAAATAAATTTGACGCCACATTACAGACTTTATAGAGTTCTTTTGCAATCGAGTGGCGGGCTAGTAAAGGTTGATCCGTAGAGGCAACGAACCTTCAAGAGCACCAACAAATCTGCGTCCTTGTTTGACGAGCGAGCCGTGCGCAAGACCTCACGCCCGAGAGCCAGGGCACACTAAGAAGCACGGATAGTTGCTGGATCTCTTTTGAAAGTGTCGGACCTGGCTGTAAGAAATCCAAATCACCTGAGCCGGTTCGGGCTTGGACCACCAAGCGAACTGAATGGGGGCGGCAATGGGCGCATCAGAAGGAACTAGAACGGCTCGACACAGGGCGGCCAGTTGGACGGGGATATTGGCGCTACTGGTATCTTCGGCTGGCATAGTCCAGCTCACGACCGTTGCACCCGCCTCTGCAAATACTTTACCAACAACTGTCACCGGTGTTAGCCCTAACTCAGGCCCCACCGCTGGCGGCACTAACGTCACTATTACTGGTACAAACTTGACTTCCGCCACAGGCTATTTCGTTTACTTTGGCAACTCACAGGGAACGAATATGGTGGTAGTCAGCTCCACATCGATCACTGTTACCAGCCCAGCGGAATCACCTGGAGTCGTGGACGTTAGGGTTGTCAGCTCTCTCGGAGAATCGGCAACATCAAGCGCGGACCAGTTCACCTACATAGCACCCGTCACATCTGCACCGACTGTCACGGCTGTTAGCCCCAACTCAGGCACAACCGCAGGCGGCACTACTGTCACTATTACCGGAACCAACTTCACCGGAGCGACAGTGGTGGCCTTTGGAGCTTCGACGGGAGTGAGCTTCGCGATTGTCTCCTCCACCACAATCTCAGCCACCAGCCCGGTAGGATCAGCGGGCCCTGTGGACATTACTGTCACCACGCCCTCGGGCACCAGTGGCACGTCAAGCGCGGATCAGTTCACCTTTGTGGTGCTGGCACCGACTGTCGCTTCTATATCTCCAACTTCAGGGACAACCGCAGGTGGCACTTCTGTCACGATTACCGGCACCAACTTCACCGGAGCGACAGCGGTTGACTTTGGGCCATCGTCCGCCACAACGTTCACGGTTAACTCGCCCACCTCCATAACCGTCACCAGTCCGGCTGAATCAGCTGGCCCAATTTCAAACATTAACGCCTCTATGATGTCGGCACCTGGAGAGACAATATCGGGAACGGTTACCTCTTCTTCGGGCACCGGGATCTCGGGGATATGCGTGACGGCGATTCCTGCCTCCACCTCATCCATGGGTTTTGCCCCGCCCTCAAGCCAGACCTCAAGCAGCGGTAGTTATTCGATAGGCGGTCTCGCCGCAGGTTCATACGACGTGGAGTTTTGGAACTGCACAAACGGTAGCCTCAACTACCAAACCCAGTGGTACAGCACATCCTCTCCCGGCACGACATCGCAAGCCTCCGCAACGGCTATAACCGTGGGCACTACCCCCGTTTCAGGTATCAATGCCTCGATGGCACCTGGAGAGACAATATCGGGAACGGTTACCTCTTCTTCGGGCACCGGGATCTCGGGGATATGTGTGACGGCGATTCCTGCCTCCACCTCATCCATGGGTTTTGCCCCGCCCTCAAGCCAGACCTCAAGCAGCGGTAGTTATTCGATAGGCGGTCTCGCCGCAGGTTCATACTACGTGGAGTTTTCGAACTGCTCAAACGGTAGCCTTAACTACCAAACCCAGTGGTACAGCACATCCTCTCCCGGCACGACATCGCAAGCCTCCGCAACGGCTATAACCGTGGGCACTACCCCCGTTTCAGGTATCAATGCCTCGATGG
>JAJYDM010000094.1 GCA_021777475.1 Actinomycetes bacterium
ACAGGGGTACCACAGAGCGTCATCGAGTATGCCAGGCCGCTGGGCTCCACCGGAGGGGTTCTTGTGAAGAGCCTCTTGGCAATTGTCGCCATCATATGGATCACACTCCTAGGGTCACTTGCACTGGTCATTCGGCGCATGCCCCGCTTGGTGGAAGCGTCGGCCTCTAAGGCTGATCAAATGGGGAGGCACTGAGAAAATGCAGATCGGTTCAAAATCAAATAGAAAGCAGTGGGCTTTGAGGGCCGGGACTGTGGCCGGATTGGCGCTGATTGGTGGCCTTGCAGCCGCTTGCGGCACAACGGCTTCGTCGGCCAGTCAAGTGGCCACCATCGATGGCAATGCGCCATGGATGACCACGCCGTCAGCGAATTCGAGTTCGGGTCCCTCTCAAGTGGTCAACGTGACGATTGAAGATGTCACAACCCCCGATGGTTCAGAACCAGCGTTCGTGGGTCCAAACGGGAAGGGGGCCGCGGATCTTTTCAGCGCTACTGCGGGCAAAGAGGTCCAGGTTGTTGTGATCAACAAGGACGCCATGCCCCACACCTTCACCGTTACCCAGCTCGGCCTGAATGTCACGATTGCGCCTGCGGCAACTACCAAGTTCACCTTTGTGGCAAAGACCGGCGGAACCTACACCTGGTATTGCGCTATCCCTTGTGGCAGCTGGGTGATGAGCAACGTTGGTTACATGAAGGGCGACTTCAAGGTGGCCTAACCAGAGCAAATTGCAGAAACAGCCTTTTATGGCTGGTCCCCAAGGGCAAAGATGCTTGACGTCTTTGCCCTTGGTGGTTAAGTCGGCGTATTGTCGGTCTTGATGAACTGTAGAGATTCGCAGATGATTCGGCGGGCAATGCCCGCTTGCCTGTATTTTGTGGGGAATTGGATTTGGAACGACCGGAGCGGGAATACTCCGCTTGCAAGTCCAGCATTCCGCCTTGAGATCCAGTCCTTTTCTTGCCGGGCATCTCCGGTGAGCCGGGGCATAGAAGCGGTCCCTGGTCTGGGTTTCCAAGGCTCAATTGGCATCAGTAATGCCGTTTCCGCTAATTATTGAAAGAGTGCCAGTTGGAGCTGTGCGTCCCTTTTCGGACATGGTCGGCGCTCCCCTGTCGTCGGGTTCAGGTCGTCCAAACCAAAGAGGCGTACCATCGACTGTCACCATTGGACGTCTCTGGTATGGGTGATTTGCAGGGCTGATGTTCCCGAGGGGTCAATTGTCTATTTACATTCCCAGCAGAAAGCATTAAGATCGGGTTCGCTGTTTTCGCTCCGTATAGCCGGGGGAGGTCGGTAGATGTCGACAGAGCAAGAGGAACAGGTCTCCGAAGCACAGATAGCTGTACACTGGCGCGAAGAGGATCTTTACTACCCACCAGCGAAATTCATCGGACAGGCCAATGCATCTGATCCTGCCATCCTTGACCGGTTCAGGGAGGAGAATTTCCCCGAGTGTTTCAAAGAGTATGCTGACCTGCTCAGTTGGGATCGCTATTGGCACACGACGCTCGATACCAGCAACCCCCCATTTTGGAAGTGGTTTGTGGGCGGGAAGCTGAATGCGTCATACAACTGCGTCGACCGACATCTGGAAAAGAACCGCAACAAGGCGGCGATCATTTGGGTGCCTGAGCTCGAGAGCGAAGAGACAAAAGCCGTCACTTATCAGGAGCTCTATCAGCAGGTGAATGAATTTGCCGCTTTGCTCAGAGACTACTGCGGTCTTAAGACCGGTGACCGAGTTACCTTCCATATGCCAATGGTTCCGGAGCTGCCTGTCTCAATGCTTGCGTGTGCCCGCCTTGGTATCATTCACTCCGAGGTCTTCGCGGGTTTCAGCGGTGCCGCATGCGGCGGAAGGATTGCCGACTCGGGAAGTCACATTCTTATCACGATGGACAGCTACTATCGAAGCGGCGAGCTCCTTGATCATAAGGTCAAAGCTGATGAGGCGGTGGCCACTGCCCATGACCTTGGATTCGATGTCGCAAAGGTTCTGGTTTGGCGCCGCCATCCGGGGCAGTATGGGTCGAAGAGTCCCATGGTTGCGGGTCGTGATGTGTTTGTTGACGACGTCTTGAAGGACTACAAACACAGCATCGTTGAGCCGGTGTCCATGCCTGCCGAAGCTCCTCTGTTTCTTATGTACACGAGTGGATCGACAGGTAAACCCAAAGGCTGCCAGCACTCCACCGGCGGCTATCTTTCCTATGTTGCAGGCACCTCGAAGTACTATCAGGACATCCACCCAGAGGATACCTACTGGTGCCTGGCGGACATCGGATGGATCACTGGGCACTCTTACATCGTTTACGGTCCCCTATCACTTGGCGCTACCTCGGTCATGTATGAGGGCGTGCCGACATATCCTGATGCGGGCAGAATATGGCGGATTGCCGAAAGGCTTGGCGTAACGATATTTCACACCGCGCCGACCACCATTCGAATGCTACGCAAGGTGGGACCGGATGAGCCCGCAAAGTACAACTATCACTTCAAGCATATGACCACGGTTGGTGAGCCGATAGAGCCTGAGGTGTGGCGCTGGTACCAGGAGGTGGTCGGCAAGGGTGAAGCCGTCATAGTTGACACCTGGTGGCAAACCGAGAACGGTGGATTCCTGGGCAGCACGCTGCCAGCATTGCAGCCGATGAAGCCGGGGAGCTGCGGCCCTGGTGTTTTGGGCATCTTCCCGGTCGTCTATGACGAGGATGGCAATGAGGTGGAGGCCGGAAGCGGCAGAGCTGGCAATATGTGCATTCGCAATCCGTGGCCTGGAATTCTACAGACCATATATGGCCAGCCAGAGAGATTTGTCCAGGTTTACTACGAGAAGTACTGTCGTGACCCGAAGAGCAAGGACTGGCGTGACTGGCCGTACTTTGCTGGAGATGGCGCGATGAAAGCCGCGGACGGCTATTTCAGGATTCTTGGCCGCGTCGATGATGTCATAAACGTCGCTGGACACCGGCTTGGAACCAAGGAGCTCGAGTCTGCCAGTTTGACCGTGCCCGAAATTGCTGAGGCCGCCGCTGTACCGGTTATCGACGAAGTTCGCGGGCGTGTGGTTGAAATGTACGTTTCGCTCAAGCCAGGCATCAAAGCGAGCAAGGAGATCTCGGACAAGGTGTCCAAGGCGATCGAGACGGAAATAGGTAAGATTGCGCGTCCAAAGAACGTTTGGATTGTGACAGACATGCCTAAGACCCGATCCGGAAAAATAATGCGCAGGGTCATTGCGGGAATATCCAACTTCTCCGATGCTGGCGACTTGACGACTCTTGCAAATGCGGAGGTGGTGGAGGGGATTCGCCACCAGGTGCAGAGTGAGAAGCTGGCGAGAGGCGAGCTTCCCCGCGAGCTGACACCCCAGGAAGTGGCGGAAATCAAGGCATTCGGTCACGCTGAATAGCGGGAAACATGATAGGCCCAAGCAGCCGGTCCCGTCTTCTAAGCCGATCGAGTTGACGTTCAAGCCTTGATGGCACAAATCCAGGCAGGCCATCTTCCCGGTGGCCTGCAAGGGCTATTTAATGGAATGCGGGGTGCCATAGCTATGACATGGCACTACATAGCGGGTGAGCTCTCACTACTGCTTGGCGAACTGCAGGAAGTCACCAGCGATGAGGTCTTCGCTTCGGAAATTTCTAATCTGCGCAGAGAGGTGGAAGCGGAGCCGTTTCCCGCGCTTGTTCACATCGCTGCCCGGTCCTTGGCGCTTGCAAACGACATATGCAAGATCTCCCTTGCACGTGGAGATAGCTGCAGCTTCATGCGCCAGCTGCTCATATGTAATGAGCTGTGGTGCTTTGGGGTTTCAGCCGGCCTATTCATCGACGACTGATATCCACCGCCGGACCGGGTCTGAGCCGCCGTACTGATTTACCGAAATAACCCCGTAAAGCCGCACGTTCAACCGTGGTCCAAGGGCAGCGGTGGCAAAGCCCATCCGGGTCGACCAAGGCAGAATGATCACGCGTCTACCACCATAAGGACAGGTGGCGTTAACCGCTGGTTTTGGGGAATTCCCCTATTGATCCATGGGGAAGAGATTAAGCGTCAATTGCCTGCCATAGCGAACCCGTGCCTGAGTTTTGATGCTAGTTTTGCAAGAACAGGTCCGAAAGAAAAGCAAGAGTCACATACAGATATTTATGAGTGATTGGCCCAGCTTCAAATTGTCGTGAAGCTGAGTCCAAGGAACGGGGCAGGTTCAATGAGTACTTTGGAGAGCAATGTTGATTTAAAACCGGACTGGGGGCTGAACCAGTTCGATCCTTGGGATCGCAGGATCACAGACGATAATATTTGGCCCATCTATCGCGCTATGCGTGAAGAGGGGCCTGTTTTACACAGTGAAGCGCTTGGTGGTTTTTGGTGCGTGACCCGCTATCAGGAAGTCCGCGCGGCTGCCCTCGACCATCGAACCTTTTCGTCCCGCAACGCTCTCGAGATAGGAAAGCAGAACTGGACAGACAGACCAAAGACCAGGCTGATTGAGACTGATCCCCCGGAACACACCAGGATCCGCAAAGCGATGCAGGCCCCGATCCTTCAAAAACGGATGAGCGAGTTCTCCGACGGTATCCGCGAGAGCGTGTCCGAACTTATCAGTTTGATTACCCAGAAGAAGGAGTTTGATATTGTCACCGATTTGGCGGAGCCAATACCTCAGGATGTCCTAGGTCGCATACTTGGCTTTGACGAGGAAACCCGGAGGAGAAACCGGGAGCTGGTACGGAAATTCGTTCACGCCGACCTTTCTGCGAGTGAGGAGGCCCACGCCGATTTTTGGGCATTTCTGGTCGAGACCATCCAGAAACGACTTCGATATCCCGGCGAGGATTTTCTTAGCCAACTGTGCGTTAGTGAGGTCGACGGGCAGCGTTTTTCAGAGTCCGAACTGGTCGGCATGCTGCACGGTTTCGCCCTGGCCGGGCACCACACGGCCATCGATGGTATTTCTTCGATGTTGAAACACTTGGCAAGAGAGGAAATGAAGACGCTCTACCTGGGCGATCCGGCGATGGGTTCGCAGATTGTGGAAGAGACACTGCGTTTTGATCCGCCAATCCATCTTGAGGGGCGTACAACGACGGTTGACACCGTTTTAGGTGGAGTGAAGATTCCGGCGGGTGAATCCGTCGCGCTGATTTACGCATCGGCCAACCATGACGATCGCCAGTTTGAGAATCCTGAGGAGTTTGAGCCGAGGCGTGGCACGATCCAGCACCTGGCGTTTGGATACGGGATTCACATGTGCATAGGGTTGCATCTTGCCCGTCTCGAGATGAAGACCGTTCTTGAAGAGACGATGCGCTCCTTGCCAAGGTACCGCCTCTGTGGGGATCCTGTTAACAGTGGAATGGTTTTCGGCCATCACATGGGCTGGGAGTCGATGCCGGCGTCAATCACCTAGAAAACTTCATACCCAACAATCGCAGGCTAGTGACCCGTGTGCATAGGAAACCCCACGGATGTGCCAGTTGCTCAAGCGATCCTTGTCAATTGCCAGCTCTTGGTGGAAGAGGCGTCACACCAAAGAGAAAGCGTCACCGTGTCCTGTTGGATGGGGGTGATGCTTTCCATTTTTGCCACGACCTGTGGGTTGCAAGTGCAATAGGTTCACCTTTGGAGTTCCCAAGGATGATGAAAATAACAGCCATAGATGGAGCGTAAAGCTGAGGACGGTATCTTTGCCGGGGGTATTTGGCAAGATGTGGACTCAGTAGTTTTCAAATGACTCCTGGACTAGACCGCACCCTTCGCTTTGGATGTCTGGATGACCATCTCCTTGCGAGCCACTTTCAGTGTCGACGCTCCACTAAAACTAGGCCACTATGCTCTTGAAAAGTTGGCCACCCTCCAAGATGCAGGATCATCAACATCTCAAGCCTGCTTTTAGTTTGCAGCACGAATTCCCCTATGCAGTGTATGGATTTCTGTCTTGGCATCTATTTCTGACATGGACCGTAGTTAGGACGTGCCCAAGCCAACAGGCGGAGATCTGGATGTGCAACTATTGCAGTTGCACATCCAGGCATCGATTACGGCAACTAAAACTAGCTAGCGGGCGCGGAGCAGGAGGTTAGCGCCGTACCATTGCCCCAGCAGGCGTTGAATCCGTCAAAGTCGGAGTCGGGTGCCGAAATGTTAGAAGTCTGCCCATTCGGATTCGACATCACTATGCCGTCACTGCTTTGGAGGCCTGGGCTCCCTCCGTTTGCAGAACCCGGATCGAAGGTGGCCGTTCCAAAGTTTGCCAGAGGAAGTATCCCGCCCGAGTATGGAGCTTCCTCGATCCACTCAGCGGAGGCCAGTGACGACTTGTAGCTCAACGTGGCAGACCACGACGTTCCAGTCGTCGTGTCGGTGAGGCTTAGCGTCCAGGTCTGACCTTTACCCCCACCACCAGGTCCTCCCTTTCCTCCGCCCGGACCTCCCTTGGCGTGCGTCATTGACGGTGCGTCGGCCAGCGAGGCCGTCACGGTGTCTCCAGGGCTGATAGGCACGCTGCTTATGCGTTGCGAACCTTGTGGAAGAGTCTCCCACCAGGCGTAATATTGCGTTGCCCCGCTAGAAGAGGCGTCCTGTTCAGTACCGAGCTGTATCAAGGTCTTGTCAACCTTGCTGCAGGCGCTGTTCAGACAGAAGCCGCCAATTCCAACCCATGAGGATGAGTAGCCAGTTGAATTGCCAGGCGGAGTTGAAGCGGTTGGCACAACCCAAGTCGCGCTGGCAGACGTGTAATTCGAGCCGGTCTCGTATTTCGCGATCGCGTAGCCCGACCAGTTCTCAGTGGTGACTTGATTTCTCACGTTGCGTAGAGCCTGACCCTGCGGAGTCCTTACGGGCCGAACGGGACCTCCGAGAGCAGTTGCCGCCAGCCCCCCAGATGCCGGAACGGTAAATGCGACAACCGTGGTAAGCCCAAGACCCAAGACAGTAACTAGTGATACCCGCCTCATAGTTCACCTCCGGTGACCTAAAATCACTGGTTCACGACCGAGTCAAAACGAACCCGGTCGACCATTCCATTGCGCTAAATGGTCCCGCAAATCATACGCCTTTCAACGGCGCTTGTAAACATTAATTCTTACAAATTCAACTGGCCCAGCACAATCCCCACGCTGGGTGAAAGAGCGAAACTCCACCTGCGTTGAAAGCCAAAATCCTGTTGCAGAGACCGCCGCTTTGCTGTGGTTTTGAAACTGTTTTTCGGAGTCTTTTCAAAGGCATGGGGCACCCTTAATATTCAAGTGGGGCGCAACGATAATGATCCGGTGCTTTACAGGGTCAGACCTGCCGCTACCGGTGTCGAGAGCTGAGAGTCGGTCCCAGCCTGACCTCTGAGATAAGACTTGTATGGCTCGAATTGATACGCCGCGCAATGGCGGCACTGAATCGAAGGACAGAAAACCTTGAGGGTATGTGGCGATGCGCTCTGCTGAGAGCTGACCGGCTTGGAA
>JAJYDM010000095.1 GCA_021777475.1 Actinomycetes bacterium
GGGGCCCGAGATCTAAATAGTCCTTTAGAACGAGTGGACGAATCCAAGACAGTTCTTTTGCCCCCGGTGTAAGGACGGGCACAATTCAGGGTATGTGTAAGGGACTTCTCAGCAGATAGGACCAGCCATAATTGGGGCTAGCTGCGGATACCCAAGTTCAGCTGGGTCGCACTTGTTTCAGCCGCACCCGGCGATTGATCGAAGTTTCTGGCTCAGGCTGAGTAACCCTGGATCGTTTCGAAAGGTGGGAGTTGAGCCTCTTCCAACCACCATCGCAAAAAGAGGGGATTGGAGTTGAAGTCGCCTTGGAGATGGGAATATTCGCTACCGTCACGACTTCGGATAGCGCTTACCTCCAATTGCCACAGCCGGCGAGCACCGCAGAGGCACCGGGATAGTTTTGGATAAGAATCTGTATTTTAACGGCCTCTTTGGTCCTTCATAGCACACACTCGAAACACGTAATCAATTGCATCGTTGTAAACGGCGGAAATTTGCGGCCATGCTGGTTTTACGCCATAGCTCAAAACGGTCTCGAGTGTTGGAAGTAGGATGGTTGAGTGATCAATAGAAAATTTATGTTTTCGGTTCTTGTAGTTGGCTTTTTGGCTTCTAGTTGTGGAAGCTCAAATGGTCCCAGGACGGTTACCTCAACCACCACTACCTCCACTACCGAAGTTGGATCAACAACTTCGAGCACTACCACCACCCAACCGGGCGTGGTCCCCGCTATTGGGCTGAAGAGCTACGTGACATCAGTGCACTCTCCCTCTTTGGTTGCCAACATTTCATACCCCGTTCTTGGAGGCATGGCCTCGGGCCAAATTCAGCAGAACATCAACAGCGCCATCTCCACAGCCGTGGCGGGCTACGTCTCCAGCTTTAAAGCCCAGCTTGAAGGACAGAGCGCCACGACGCTGCCCCCTGGTGGGGGTAACGGCGTAACTCAGAGCCAGATAAGTGGCTCTTTTATCAAAGAGCTGGTTGATTCGCAGTATGTCTCCTTCAAGTTTCTGATTACTACTTATGCTGCAGGTGCCGCTTCTCCCACCACCGAGGCAGCTTGCCTGACTTTTGATTTAAGCAATGGTCAGCTTCTAACGTTGTCGGATCTGTTTTCGGGTTCGAACTACCTTGCGACCCTGGCGACCATGGCCAGGACCGCAATATCAACAAAGTTGGGACAGGGCGGCGATCAGACGCTGATCAACAGTGGCACTCAGCCAAACGCCGTGAATTTCTCCAACTGGAATCTCACTGCCAATGGACTTGAGCTTACTTTTTCTCAAGGTCTCGTTGCAGCTGCTGCGTCAGGCGTAGTCAGCGTCATTCTGCCTTATTCCGGGTTGTCAAGTCTTGCAAAAAGTCCAGGGCCATTGACCAATCCATAGGCGGGTCGGAATCGAATGGATTGTAAAGTAGCTCCCAACTGGAAATTGTTATATCTTGGATGCACTTGGTGTTTTTCAGTTGGAATTCAAAGGAGTTGAACTTGGCTACGTCTGCGTTGAGCGTCAGAAAGCCGCGAGTACTCGCGGACCTTGTTGCTGGAAGTTTTGTCCGTGAGATAACACTAGTTATGGGCTATGCGGCCTTTATCGGGATCTTTGCTCAGATAAGCGTGCCACTTGGGTTTACTCCTGTTCCGATCACCGGTCAAACATTTGCGGTTCTCATTGGGGCTGCCGCCTTAGGATGGGCCAGGGCTGGTGCCGGAACACTTCTATATGCTCTTGTAGGCCTGGCTGGCGTTCCTTGGTTCGCGGGAGGTACCGGGGGGATGAAAATTGCGTCTGCCCCCACCTTCGGATACATAATCGGCTTCTTCGTCTGCTCAGTTTTGGTTGGAATGATGGCCAAGGCGGGTTGGGACCGAAAGGCAATTGGAACGATTTTTACGATGCTGCTTGGAAACGTAGTGATATACGGTTTTGGAGTGACCTGGTTGGCTGCGACAATTCACGTTACGGCCGCCAAGGCGATCTCTTTAGGAATGACGCCGTTCTTGGCTGGAGACCTGATCAAGTTGGCCATCGCTGCAGTTCTCCTGCCGGGAGCCTGGTATGGCCTCAGCAGGCTCTCTAAGTAATCTTTTATATACGACATCTTTAGCATGGGTGACTTGCTCACCCATGCTTTTTGTCTTAGGGACGCCTGTTTGTCTCGAGGTTGAGATCGATCTGCCCTCGATGCGGTTCTGCGAACATCTCCGGGCAAGGTAGTGACAAGGCCTCCTCCAAGAGCCCCAGATACTCTATCCTGGGGATCGTTACTGCCCCCATGGAGGCGAGATGGTCAGTGTTCCATTGGGCGTCGATCAAAATACCACCTTGTTCCATCATCATTGATATCAAGGCAACCAGTGCTGCCTTAGACGCGTCTGCCGTGTTGTGAAACATTGACTCGCCTGCAAACAATCCACCGATGGCGACTCCGTAAAGTCCACCAGCCAGGTCTCCGGCTTCTATATTTCCCGTCCAGACTTCGAAGCTATGGGCCCAGCCCATTTTGTGGAGAAGCGTATATGCCTCTTTAATTTCGGCAGTTATCCATGATCCGGTTCTTTCCGGATTTGCGCAACCCGAAATGACTTGATCAAAAGCAAGATTGACCGAGAAGGAGAACCTGTCGATGGATTTTCTCAAGGATCTAGAGATATGGGCGGGCAAGCATTGGTCTTTGCGTCTGACGGTTATGAAGATACCCCTCTGGGCGGGGCAAAACCACCCCAGATGCCGGTTTTCGAGCGGCATTGGGAAAAGTCCGGAACGATAAGCGTCCAACAATGTTGCCGGGCTGAGATCACCCCCGTGAAAGATGAGGTCACTGCTAAAATTCGAGTTGGCCAGGATGTTTATCATCTCCCCAAGGCTGGGTATGGCGAATTTTGAAATTCCTGGATCCCTCGAATTCAAACTCATTACAGAAAAATTAGCGCACTTGCGAATATTTTTGTTAGCCTAAGTAACCATGTCGGAACAGCCGATCGCAAATAAGTTAGAAGATCTACGAGCACGCAAGGCCGAGGCCTTGGTGGCTGGTTCGCCTCACGCGGTCGAACGCCATCACGCCAAGGGCAAAATGACCGCCCGTGAGCGCATCGATTACCTCCTGGATGAGGGTTCATTCCAGGAGCTCGATATGCTTGCGCGCCACAGAGCCCATGGCATGGGGTTGGAGAAGAACCGTCCTTACACAGACGGCGTCATCACGGGATTCGGTACGATTGATGGCCGCAAGGTTTGCATATTTTCGCAAGACTTCACGGTGTTTGGTGGTGCGCTGGGTGAGGTATTTGCAGAGAAGATCCACAAGGTCATGGATCTTGCCGCATCAGTAGGGGTTCCCATGATTGGTCTCAACGACGGGGCCGGAGCCAGGATCCAGGAAGGCGTTGTGTCTCTCCATTCCTACGGCGGGATCTTCCACCGTAATGTGGCATCATCAGGGGTAATTCCTCAGATATCGGTGATCATGGGACCATGTGCAGGTGGGGCGGTCTACTCTCCGGCCATGACGGACTTCATCTTCATGGTCAAGGAAAGCAGCCACATGTTTATCACAGGACCCGATGTGGTAAAGACGGTGACCGGTGAGGATGTGACTCTGGAGGAACTCGGCGGAGCTATGAGCCATGCCTCCAAGAGCGGTGTTGCCACCTTTGTGACCGAAGATGAGAAGTCCTGCTTGGACGAGGTGCGCTACCTGCTCAGTTTTCTTCCATCGAACAATCTCGAAACTTCTCCGCGAGTGGAGCCGACCGACGACCCTGAGAGGTTATTGCCGGAGTTGGCGGACCTAATGCCGGACTCTTCGAATCAGCCATATGACATGAAAAAGGTCATCGCGGCGACTCTCGACGACGGTGAATACTTCGAGTACTTTCCTCACTGGGCAAGGAATATCACCTGCGGATTTGGAAGGCTCAACGGATACGTAGTTGGGGTCGTTGGTAACCAGCCGAGTGTCTTGGCAGGAGTTCTGGATATCGACTCCTCGGAGAAGGCTGCCCGGTTCGTGCGCAGTTGCGATGCCTTTAATATCCCTCTCGTGACATTTGTGGATGTCCCAGGATTCATGCCGGGAGTCGACCAGGAGTACGGTGGCATTATCCGCCATGGAGCCAAGCTCTTGTATGCCTACTGCGAGGCCACAGTGCCGAGGGTGCAAATCATAACCAGAAAGGCCTATGGAGGCGCTTACGTTGTCATGAATTCCAAGTCGGTGGGTGCTGACTTCGCCTTTGCCTGGCCTAGTGCGGAGCTTGCGGTTATGGGTCCCCAGGGGGCTGTTGAGGTTGTACACCGGCGGGAACTTGCCAGATCTGAGGACCCCGTTCAAAGGCGTCAGGAGCTGGTCGACGAGTACATCGACCGGTATGCCAATCCTTACATCGCGGCTGAACGAGGATTTGTCGACGATGTTATCGATCCGGCGGATACCAGGAAAATATTGATTTCTTCACTTGAAATGCTCAGAACCAAGCGTGAAGAACTGCCACGGCGCAAGCATGGAAACGTTCCACTATAGGAGTCGCGATGACGCTGGAATTTGCCGATGGACTACCAGATGATGAAGAGGCGGCGGCGATAATTTCCGTAGCGGTAAGGGAGATTCTTTCGAGGCGCAAAAGTATCAAAAATCAGGTGGCCCAGGACGAGTTGGCCTGGCGTTTTTCGGGTCGTTGGTGGAACCAGCCCGTTGCGGTTGGGCGTAAGCGGCCCACCCTTCTTTAATCTCCAGCGGAATCTCGCAGGCCGCTATTGGACTTGGCGGCGTTCTGAGATTAGGTCCAATAGCTCGCTCATGATCTTGGCAATTTCGTAGTTCTTGGGCGTGTATACCGCGGAGATTCCCTGGGACAGGAGGCTTTCGCGATCATGGTCGGGAATTATACCGCCGACAATCACAATAGCCTCGCATCCCGCATCGCGGAGTTCACGAACTACCTCAGGGACAAGCTGCAGGTGGCTTCCAGAAAGTATCGAAATTCCGACGGCGTCGACGTCTTCGTCTCTGGCGGCAATAGCGATCTCGTGAGGCGTCAGACGTATTCCCTGGTAGACAACTTCAAATCCCGAATCTCTGGCTGAAACGGCGATTTGTTCAGCGCCATTTGAATGTCCATCGAGTCCCGGTTTGGCAACCAGAAGTCGCGGAGGTCCGCCCGGCAGACTCTTAGCTCTTTCGGCGACATCTTTGAGTTCGGAGCCTCTTCTGCCGACGCCTCCAGCCACTCCGGTTGGAGCGCGATACTCTCCATAGACGTCTCTGAGGGCCTGGGCCCATTCACCGGTTGTGCCGCCCGCTAGGGCCAGTTCAATGGTGGGAATCATTATGTTGGAGTTGGTGGATATGGCCGCGGCACGCAGTGCCCGCAAAGCCTTATCAACCTTTTTCTGGTCCCTAGAGCCCCTCCAGGCAATTACATCGTCAATCAACTGTTGTTCAATGCCCTCATCAACGACCAGGTGGCTTTCAGCCCCATCTTCGACCAACGGCGAAGGCGCGGTTTCTTTGAAGACATTGACTCCGATTACCTTCTGCTCGCCGATCTCGATCCTTCTAGTGCGCTCAGACTGGGAAGCCACCAGGCGCGACTTGAGGACATCGATGGCGTTGAATATGCCACCCAGCTCGAGAATTTCCTGCAGCTCGTTGTTGGAGCTGTCGATGAGAGAGTCGGTGAGGGCCTCCATGACCTTGGATCCTTCAAAAATGTCCGGGTATTCGAGTAGATCTGTCTCGTAGGCCAGCACCTGTTGAATTCTCAAAGACCATTGCTGGTCCCATGGTCTAGGAAGACCCAGGGCCTCGTTCCAAGCTGGAAGTTGAAGTGCACGGGCTCGCGCATCTCTGGAAAGAGTCACGCCGAGCGCCTCGAGGACGATCCGTGTGACGTTGTTTTCTGGCTGCTGTTCCGTCAATCCCAGCGAGTTGACTTGAACCCCATATCGGAAGCGCCGGAGTTTCGGATCGCTCACTCCATATCGGTCAAGGGTGATCCGATCCCAAAGCTTGCCGAAGGCGCGCATTTTGGCAGCTTCTTCGACGAAGCGGATACCAGCGTTCACGAAGAAGGAGATCCTTCCGACAACATCGGGAAAGATTTCATCGGGGATTTGACCCGATGCTCTAACCGCGTCGAGCACGCCGATGGCGGTGGCCAGAGAATACGCGATCTCCTGCGTGGGAGTGGCCCCTGCCTCCTGAAGATGGTATGAGCAGACATTTATCGGGTTCCACTTTGGCAATTCTTTGACCGTGTAGGAAATCATGTCGACTATGAGACGCTTTGAATGCTCTGGCGGAAAGATATAGGTTCCTCGGGAGAGGTACTCCTTAACTATGTCGTTTTGAGTGGTGCCGGAAAGCTTGGAGATGTCCTCTCCCTGTTCCGTCGCGTTGGCTATGTACAGACCCAGCAACCAGGCGGCAGTGGCATTTATGGTCATTGAGGTATTCATCTTTCCAACCGGTATGCCCGCCATCAATTCGCGCATATGCCCCAGATGCGCAACAGGAACCCCAACTTTGCCGACCTCCCCCTTGGCCAGAGGCGCGTCAGGATCATATCCGATCTGAGTTGGGAGATCGAACGCTATGGAAAGCCCGGTTTGACCCTTTGCCATGTTGCTGCGGTAGAGCTCATTCGAGGCCTTCGCAGTGGAATGACCTGAATAGGTTCTCATGACCCAGGGTTTGTCTCTCCCAGGCAATCTTGGGTCATTTTGGTTTTCTGTTTCAGATGAGGTCATGATGGTCCTTGCGCACTTGATGATAAAAACGTGGTTTGTATTTCCCCTTTTACCACGGCCGATCCGGAATGGCACAGTCGGGAAATTGACCTACCTAGTTCATGTACACGTATGTCTGCCTTGGTAGATTACCGCAATCTGTAGCGGAGTTGCTAACTGGGCGCGTTCGCGAGATGGTGGATTCTGGGGCATTCTCTTTGCGCCGCTATCCCGAATGCGATTCCGCGCAAGTGATTCGATACGGTTTGGCGGCAATGTTGATCAACCTGAAACAAGGGGAGGCAGATACTGGGACAAAATCCAAATTGGCCGCTCTCTCGGCAGTGCGGAAAGTGGGCAATCGTTGAAATCGATTGAGTTCCGCTAAGTTAGCGTGATTCCTGTCGTTGCCCGTGTGCGCACCTCCAGTTGACGGATACGACTTTGGCCTTTGTCCGAGAGCTTCCTCTGCAGCTCGGGGGACACGCCCATAAAGCTGCCGACCGACCCGGCGGACCTGGCTGGCGCCCAGGCGAGCGTCGCATACAGGGGTTGGGGGTTAGAAACTCCAGCGACTAAGACCAAGGGATCGGTTATGGTGGCGAGATCTCAACGGTTGGTACCACAAGTCGAATCTTCAAAGGCCATCGGAATGACTGAGGAAAATGCTTTAAGACAATGGTGGGATTGTCTGCAATTGGTAAAAGTAGGGGGGCAT
>JAJYDM010000096.1 GCA_021777475.1 Actinomycetes bacterium
GGAATGTAGACGTAGGCCCAGCCAAATCTGAGACTACGAATGTAATTCAACTGCTTTGGATCCCTTTGATCTCAAGGTCAACAAGTTCCCCGTGATTCGAACGTCAACAAAAGCGACTGTGAATACCGCCCTTTTCAGCCCTTTCAGATGATTAGTCAGCTCCACGTCCGCCCTATTAGATGGCTGTGCGAACAGTAGACCTAGAAACCCCTATACACTTCTCTTCGATGGCCGATTTCCACTACCAAGATGATGAGTTCCGAGTCTTTGATCTCATATATAACTCGGTAGTCGCCAACTCGCAAACGCCATATCCCTTTGAAACCTTTAAGGGGTTTGCAGTTGTTCCCTAGCGGATCTGACTTGAGCTTTTGAATCTCCCGAACTATTTGAGTAGCTATCGTCGGAGTGAGCTTGTCGAGCTCCTTGCTTGCTCTTCTTAAGTACCTGACGCTGTATTGTGGCAACGCCTAAAGACCGTACTTCCGCTCGATCTCTTCTGCTGGGATCAGCTCATCTCGTCCAGCTTCAAGATCGGCCAAGCGCTCCATTGCGATCCGTCCATCTTCTTGATCCAAAAGAGCTTCGTATTGCTCTACTAGATCAGCCGGAACGATAGCTGCCACCGTCTCATGGTTTCGCCCACGATGGATAAAGGTAACCTCCCCACCAAAGGCAGCGCGATTCACTAACTGTGAGAAATTATCTCGTGCCTCGGTGACTGTAAGTCCTTTATTGTCTGTCGTGTCCATAGCCATGCTTTCAGTATACGCCAAGTACGCCATGTTGGGTTATGACAAGTTTGTCTGAAATCAGTTTGCCTTAGTTGATGACCTCCTGCTGTTTAAGATGGTTCGAGACGGTCCGGCGGTCAATCGCAAACTCTGGGGCCAACTCGTACACCGTTGCGCCGGATTCGTATCGCTCGACCAGTCTGGCGAGTTGCGTGTCGCCTAGCCGCTTCGCACGCTTAGGATGAACGCGACCGACTCGTTTGCAGCTCATCCTGGTCAGGTCCAGTCGACGATAGGCGGTTATCGCACGGCAAAGAGCAGACGGGGTCGAGTTTGAGAAGAGTCTGGCGAGGACCACCAAAGTATCCGTATGTGAACCCTGCACCCGATCCGTGCCCTGGTTCCGGCGTCAGAACCTCCTTCCGGCGTGACCGGATGGGCAGTTTTCTCTGCCTCAAGATCATGATGCACCTGGGCAGGAACAAAACGTGGGAGCAGATGGTCGAATGGCTGGTTGTAATCTACTCGGACGCTCCGCTCGCGGGTCTTGTCATCTTCGTCGATGTATATCTTGGGGTAAATTGCCTGGTTGAACAGTCGCTTGGTATAGTCGCTTGCCTGCAGGTAGACCCCGTGGGTGTCGGGTCAGTTCCAGGGTGTCAGCCAACACCGACCGCGCCGGTTCGAAGTCGGCGTCGCCAGACTTGAGCTGTTCTTGAATTCGTTGGAGCTGGCCCGCAATAGGGCTCTGCTCGTTCCTCAGCAGATCGATCGGGATCGCTCCCGCATAGTGGGCATCGAGCAGCTTCTGGCGCTGGGCGCCAAGTTCGATGAGAAGTATCTCCACCCGCTGGCGATCCTCCTCCGATGTTTTCGGCGGCCGATCGAAGTCGCAAAGCACAAGTTCTTCGACGTCGTCGCGCAGTTCGGGTGAGAGGGCGATCGACCGGCACTCCTCTTAGATGAGGTCCTCGATTAACTCTGCTGCCATCGCCTGGCGCTGGCAGTCGGTGATCTGGTGCGCTCGCCTCGAGGAGCACACCAGGTAGAGATACTCCGTGCCCACCTGTTGCGGGCTTTGGTGAGCATCAATCTCGAACCGCATGATCCGCAGTAGACGCTGCCACGCAGGTAGTGGTTGTTGGTTCGTTGGTGAATACCGGCCACGGCGGGTGTGCTAAGTAGGTCCTGAACCTTTTGCCAGGTGTCGGGGTCGACTAGTGGCTCGTGAAGTCCAGGGGTGATCACTCTGCGGTAATGAATCTTCCCCTTTTAGCAACGTGTGCGAGGCAACTTGTAAAGAAAGGTCACCGTCAAGGCCTTTCTTGGCCACTTCGGTGTTGGCTGCGTGCGGAGACTGCAATAGCATCCAAAGCACTGAAAGCCTTGGCGGAGATTAACCGAGGTCGTGCTGCTTCCGCAACGGACTTCTATGGATTGAGGTATTGCCTGGCGATTAGGTGTCCGGCATCAAGGGCGATGTCTTGGGGGCCGAGACAACGTGGCGTGCTGGACTCTTCTTTATGCTTGTGACGGCGAAACTTTATTGGTAGTCATAAGTTGGCGTACTTGATATATATGCGTGCGGAACCGATCCCTATATCTCGACGATTTATTGAGCCTCCACGGAGGTAACTTAAGGGAAAGGTCAACAGTCAAAGTTCTCGTAGCTAGACCAGCGCTTCTTATTCGCACGTGTTGTCATTAATGTGGTAACAATCATTTTGAATTGAAGCAGCACAGAACAAGACCGCCTGCAGTATTTGAACGCAACTACTACGCTCAAGTTAGACCCGAGAATTGGTTGATTTAACCTAAGCTCGGTGTTTCATAAGTCCCGGGGCATTAGCTTTAGTTTTTACGTCCCGATATATGGTTATATGCTCAGATGTTGAGATTCTTTGAAGGGGTTAATGATGAGGGATAGATCCTCAGTTAGCTGTGAGCCAGAATGCTCGACCTACAAATCGAGAGGAGGGCTGAGATCCGGGCTAATTACCTTTTTACACAATTATCCCGTTCCAGACTTCCAATGATCGAATCAGGTCAACATCCGCAGGAGCGGGAGAATTTGCTGCATGAAGATCATTCCGCTCCAGAAATACACATCATCAGAAGTGCCTATCGAGTGATGGGCGAGAAGGGCGTCTATCGTGTTCCGCTTCAAGATATTGCAGATGCAGCGGAAGTAAGCAAAAGCGTATTGCTTTACTACTTTAAGAGTAAGGAAAACCTTGTCCTAACGGTTATGCGCTGGGTTCTTAACCAAATTGCTGAAAGGATACGGGCCTCAGTTTCCCATGTCAATGAGCCCGAGAAGAGGATTCGCCTAATGATCGACACCATCTTTAGCGATCCATTGCAAAATAGGCGTTTTTACCTGACATATATTGGATTGATCGGTCATGCTGCCAGTTCTGACTCATTTGGCCATTTGAGTGCGACCTTCAGATCAACCGTAAATGCGATCTATGCAGAGGTCATCAGAGATGGTTACGATAGCAAGACATTTAAGGTCAGAGATATTGCCGAAGCTGCAACAGTCATCCGGGCCATCATTGAAGGGCTTTACATTCAGTGGCTTCAAGAGGAAGATTGGAAACGTCTTCATGCATGGTACAAAGATGCTTGTTTAGCGGCCGTCTTGACATATCTGACGGGTGAGGTTGAAGACGGAGGTCTTCAACGCGCAAGTTCGGCAACAACTGAGCAAAGTCCGGATTCAGGCAGAGCTGTCATTCACGGAACCGGATAGGTGTCGCTTTTTAGAAAAGACTGCCAATATTTCAGCTGCTTCACCGGCGATGTTTCTATTGTCGGATCCTCCTCAGACTGGTGATTTGACCGCAACCTACCGTGGTCACGTTGCGGGACCGTTCATCGTGCACGTGTATCGCGGATCGTCGGAGAAAACTGTGAGTATGAATGTCTAAGGTTATCACTCGGTCCGATCACCCGAAGAGACGCGGGTAAAGTTTCTTTGGACGATTTTTTCAATTATAGGGTGAATCAGCAGTCTTCTTCTCCGATGGATTGATCCACTCGCCGCCCGGAAAGATCTCATTACAGCTGACTGGGGGCGCAGATGAAGGATTTCGCGGGGCGAAAGATTTCGTTAGTGGCAATATTGAAAGTTCCATTTGCTAGTCTTTAGCCAGTTTTTGGTGAGAGTTTGACTAACCGGTCAGACAGTACCTAGAATAGCCCAATTGCGTTTTGAGATGGCTGTACAATTGTCGATTGGAGTTTTCCTTCATTCTGGTGGATGACAGTGCACCACTTTTGATTGTCGAAAGTCAATTCCAGCGGCTGAGATTTTGCGCAAGGGGGGAGATGGCAAAAATTGCTGAATGGTTGGAGCTATTTCGTAAGCGAATGTTTCTGCGACTCCATACAACGCGATTTGGGATGCCGGTTGGTTGATGCATTTCGTAGGTGTTAGGAAATCTGGTTGATATCCATGCTTTCAAAAGTAGCGTGGGTAAGCGCAGCCTGATGGCAAGGCTGGTTGCAAAGTGGAGGAAGCTGTGAGCTTTACGGATGTCAAAGATTCATCGAAGAGCAGGCTGCTTGAATCTGATCAACAAACTGTGGCCGAGGAAATTTTGGCTCGGGCCAGCGGCAGGAACTGGGTGAATCCGGGAGAGAATGTAGTAGCTGAGGTTGACGCGATGATGATGCACGATATTTTCGCCGCCGACGTATTATCGATGTTGAAAAAAGCTGGAATTCGACGTTTAAACAATCCATCGAAAGCAACTGTTGTATTTGACCACATGGTGCCGTCACCATCGGTATCATCATCATCGCATCAGGCCAAAGCGCGGGAACTTATCAGGTATTACGGTATTGACGCTTTTTTTGAAATCGGGACAGGTATTTGTCATCAGGTGATGGTTGAGGAAAATCGGGTTGCACCTGGGCAACTTGTCGTTGGTACGGACTCGCATACGACTACATATGGCGCTTTAGGGGTGGCATCCACCGGTATTGGAAGTACAGAAATGGCCTATGCGCTTGCAACGGGCAAGCTCTGGTTCAGAGTTCCGGAGAGCATTGCGATTGTTTTGGATGGAGAGTTCCAATTCGGAGTGACTGCCAAGGATTTAATTTTGAAGCTGATGAAAGTAATCGGTTCCTCGGAGGCACAGTATTGTTCAGTGGAATTTGGTGGTCCAAGTGTCGGCAACTTGGATTTGGCAGATCGTATGACGGTTGCAAATATGGGGGTCGAGATGGGAGCAAAGTTTACCATCTTTCCGCAAGGAGCCTTAACTACCTTAAAACGGGATGCAAGATATATTGCAAGGCACGTTGTTTCGCTGGACAAGTTAGTACCACAGATTGCTGTTCCTCACCACGTTGAAAATGTTGTTGACGTAAATGAGGTAGTCGGAGTTCCTCTTGATCAAGTATTCATTGGATCTTGTACCAACGGCAGATTGGGAGACCTTCGACTCGCAGCAGATGTCCTGAGGGGAAAGCATATTGCGAAGGGTATCAGACTGATTGTCACCCCAGCCTCAGCCAACGTGATGGCAGCAGCTGCACGCGAAGGAATCATTGAAGACCTTGTTAAAGCGGGTGCTTACGTGGGTGGTCCTGGATGTGGGCCTTGTTTCGGGGGCCATATGGGGCTTTTGGCTCCGGGTGAACGATGCCTGGGTACGCACAATCGTAACTTTCGGGGCAGGATGGGATCAGGGGATGCCGAGATATATCTTGGGTCTCCGTTGACGGCAGCGGCTTCTGCGCTGGCTGGCGCAATAGCTGATCCGCGTGAGATTTCGGATGGGTTAAGCAGCGTGCATACTGGCACGACGATGAGTAGTTCTGGGGGATAAGAAATGGCGATGAATGATAATGTGACGAAAATCTTGGGACGGGCTTGGTTGTTCGGACCTAATATCTCGACCGACATGCTCTCTCCCGGGCAGTACGTTCATCATCCGCCGGAGGAGCGCCTGAAGCACGTTCTTGAATCAGCTCGACCAGAGTTTGCGGGTCAGGTTCGGCCTGGGGAGATTGTCGTGGGTGGTCCGAACTTCGGATGTGGATCATCTCGAGAGTCGGCGCCACAGCATCTAAAGGATCTTGGCGTGGCTGCGGTGGTTGCCGACTCTTTCGCGAGGATATTTGCGAGAAATGCGATTGCTATCGGGTTGGTGGCTATCGCGTGTCCGACTTTATCCGAAGTGGTTGAAGATGGCGACATCATTGAGGTGGATGTAATAGCTGGTCGTGTTTTTATTGCGGATAGAAACATAACTTTAGATGCCGACAGCATTCCTGAGTCAATGATGGACGTGTTGCGACATGGTGGTATCGAGCCCATGCTTGCCCTGATAGGCGCAGAGCAGGCACAAGACAAATAGAGTTTCAAAGCAGGGGAGGCAGAGCCCGTACGTCATTAGTTGGCAAGTACTTCGCTTGAGTTTGGCAATCCAAAATCACTTAAGGATTGCCGGCGTTGTGCCGTGTGGCTTCCAATATGTTTCAAATACTGGGAGCAGGTTAAATATTCCGCCAGGTCGTCGTGCAGTTTGTAATCAAATCATCGTGATTTCTTCATACCAAATGCAATGTGCATTTGTTTTCCTCAATTTGCCAAGCCGATTTTTTGTTGTAGGAGTGCAAAGAGAACGTCTACGATTGGCTCTCAGGCAAATCCTAGGTGCAGACCTTTGCCAGTAAATGTTCTGTTGCGATTCAGTGCTTATGCTGCTCTTGCGGCCCTTGGAGGGCCCAATAATCTGGCCCAGGTGATCAAAGTTTTAAGAGTCTGACGACCTTTGCAGCCTCTCTGCCAGCGGTTACAGTGAAAAGATTTTGTAATGGTGCACTTGCATTGCCACTTTTGCCGTGTTCCATGGCGGCGCCCAAGTTCTTGCTGACGATGTGCTAAATTCTTTGGCCTCCGAGCCACCCAAAGGATTAGCTCTGGTGTGGCAACCCAAGCAATCAAACTAAAAAACTTTCAATCTGAAGTTGACTGACTGGTCAGTCTAACACTATGATATCTGTACTAGAGGGGTAAACGTATAGCCATTAAGTCCAAATATGGCCATCACGATTGTGTAGCAAGTTCGATTGAAGTGGGGAATCAAAAGGCCAGAAACGGTCAAAGTTGGATCTTTCGTCGGGATTACTTGGCATATCAGATTCTCAGGGTTGCGATTGCTGGCTAGGGAAAATTGGGCAAAGGTCAGATTTATCTGGCTGTGAAGTGCAATTTTCTCACAAGGCATAAAGGAGGGGTAGACCA
>JAJYDM010000015.1 GCA_021777475.1 Actinomycetes bacterium
AGCGCATCACCTCACGGACTCCGCATTAACAAGTTCTCACTCCATCGAAGGTTTCTAAATCCCTCAACTTCAAAATAAAAACTTGCCAGCTTAGAATAGAACACCACTTTCGGATCCAAGAATGCAGTGAGATGCGACATGGTTCGAAACCCCTGCGGCCGTCCTCGATGGTGTCTTCGATGACTCTCGCGCGAATTGAAGGCATTTGCAATCCTTCCGGACCAAAAGTGGCGATAACTCACACCAGCCACCACCCGTCCACCGAGGTCTAAAGACACCAGGTCGCTAAATCGGCACTTATTCGTCATAAGGATCTGCCCCGATTGCTGCAGCTTACAGCTTGCTGCCAAAGTCGGAACCCGCTTGGGCCACGACTAGCCAGTATTGCCGTCCGGGTTGAAAGAGGTGGATGACCCCGGGTGTGTTCGACCACTGAAATCATTAAATGCCGACCAGTTCATCGACAGTGGCATGGGTCCCCACTCAGCCAATGCGACCAACCGCGCTCGAAAACAGTAGACCTTTCTCCTCTGCTCCATAACGGCCCACCGGAAGAACTCATCATTGGGGATGGCTTCGACCACATCGCGAAAGGTGACATCCATGTCCATCACACACAGTCCTGCCAGCTGGGAACCTACTGTTCACATTTCGCAACGGACCGGCAAAGCCCTCGTCGGGCCCGGCCTTGAACCAGAGGCGAGAGAACTGTTTCAAAGGTGCCGCGTGTGGTTGCCGCCGGGGTACACGGTATCGGCTGGATTCGGTGGTATCTGCCCAGTTTGGAGATATGACACAAAAAACCTTGTGGCGTCTTCGCCGTGAGCGCTATTTCCCCCGTCACGGATGGGGTTTGTCGCCTTGATTGCTCATAGAGCACCTAACAAATCCGTGTTGAAATTAAACGCAATCCCAGGTTTTAATCTCTATCGAACACGGCCATAATTTCACCGAAAGTTAGCAATTCCCATTGCAGATCGCAATCAACTCCGATAGCTTCTTTATCGCCCGATCCCTCAATCCACACCAAATCAGAAAGTATTGAGGATAGGCATTGTTATCATTGTTGACGCACGGCGCCAAGTCAAAGCTGCCGCAGGGAAATCACCGTAAAAGAATTGTCCGAATTGTCATGGGGTACACCCTTCTGGCCGTTTCCATTGTCACGTCGCTTACCACCCTCGCCGTGTCGCTGAAACGGCCGCAGATATCTGTGCTGCAGGTGAGCGCGCCGATCGCCGCTGGAGAACACGTCTCAGCAACAAAGGTGCGCCAAATAGCGATCAGCAGCAGCAGCATTAACGGCGTATCACCTCAATTTGCCACCAAGACCGATCTGGCAGAGATGGTTACCCGACTGCCACTGGCAACCGGTCACTTGATCGAACTCTCCGATATGACGAGCCCGAGCCAGGCAACGGACTCATCGGACGAAATGGTCATTCCACTGGCATCGTCGAAGGCACCGATAGACCAGATGCTCCCTGGCGACTTTTTGGAACTTATTGCAACCGTCGGAACCGGCTCATCTGCGACATCCAGAGTGGTTGCGAACGCGGTCAAGGTGATCGGGATATCCAAGGCAACTTCCGCTTTCGGCCAAATTGGACAAAATGGAGCCAATGTCCTGCTTTCGATAAGCGACCCAGTTGAAGCTATAGCGATAGCACAGGCGGAGACCGCCGGATCGCTGGTCGGAATTAAGGTTAACGGACCTGGCGCTGCCACCTTTCAGGGCATCTTCTCACTTGGCGACCCGCCAGGACAAAGTGGAGCCAATACATACCCGGCAGGCCAACCGAGCTCGATCCAGAATGTGCCCATAAGTTGACGACACGATGCGAAAACGGCCAGAACCTCAGATAAGGCTGTAACGCTCCTCTTCATCCACCTCAATGACATCTCTCTGAACCAAATAAGTAAGAGACGCCCTTGTGGACTGCTTGGCCGGAAGGAAAAGGGACTCCGGCAATTCCGGACCATAAATCTTTCCCGTCAGATCGTCAACGTGTAAAGATATGTCTTGATCGAGAATTGAAACGATCTGGGCCAGACGATAATGCCGATGTGTGATGTAATAGTCGATCACATCGGCAGACAGTTCCTCTGAGATCTCTGGCCCATGCCCAGGAAGGATGATTTGGCTTCCAAGATTCTTGACCTTTGTCAGCGAGGAAAGATACTTCTCTAGATCGCCATCAGGATAGGCAATCACCGAAGTCGAGCGTCCCAGTATATGATCTCCAGCGAGGAGGTGGCCATCATCAGTCTGAAAGGCCAGATGGTCGTGCACGTGGCCGGGTGTTTCCACCACCTTTATCTTTCGATTGCCTAATTCGAAGACATCGTCATCACCCAACACCCGGCCAACGCCAAAGACGAGACGTGCTAGAAACGCGCTCACCCCGACACCAAGGTCCTGAGACCAAAGTCTGGCAGTCTCACTGTGATCGAGATGATGGTGAGTCAGGAAGATGCCGATGGCTTCAACCTGGGCCTCATCCAACACGCGCTTCACATTCGCGTAATGACTCTCGGATACTGGCCCAGGATCCACGATCAGTGCGGCGCCGCCTACACGGTCGAGAATTACATAGGTGTTGGTGCCGTCCAGGGTGTTTGGCGACGGATTTGGAGCAATGACTCTTACCAACTCGTCGCTGATTCTAGTCACAGTCTCCAACGTCCCAAGTGGAGGAAGACCTTTCAGTGTCCTGGGGTCCTCGGGTACGTTCTGGGTCATGGCCACCCCTTTAAAGTCTTTAACCAGATCGTACCCGTGATTTCAAGCCTTTCCGCACCTCCTCGAACCCAATGGAAATCCCCGTTAACACTTCGACGAGTCAACCTGCAACGACTCTTGCCTCTCAGTGTCGATGCGACACAAGCGGCCGCGCAAAAGAAACAAACTAAACCAAAGCAATTGATTGAACATGTCTAAAAGGTACTTAAAATATCTGAAGATCGAACTTGAAACAGCTGATCACCCGAACTGCGGAAGCTGAAATGTATACCTCGAACGGTTGTGCAAGAACCCTGAACGGATCGGAACCCAAAAACTGCCTCAACGAGCGGCTTCTGCAGGATCCTTGGATGTTGCCCCCTATGCAATGGTCAGGTTGCCCAAATGGTTCAAAGGTGCAAGAGGCCGTAGAAAACGCGAAACAAGATCTCTCAATTATTCGCAAAAGCCGATGAAACTGAGCAGCCAGAGTTCATCCCCATTCGAAACATCCCAGATCCGCCTCCGTGCGGAATTAGCGAGCAAGCCCATGACAGCACCTCGGCTTAGCCCAGTGAACTGACCAGGGACAACTCCATTCATAAGCAACCTCAGAAAGATATTGGAGACGAGAACTTGACCCGCAACCTTATGAAATAAGCGGAACTGAATCAGGCCCGAGCGATACAGCGACTAAAACTTACTGGACATTATTTCGACCAGACAGTTGCTCGAACAGCGGGACCAACTCCAAAAAACCCGCATGCCAACGTCCGCAAGAATGCGAACGGCACAGAGACGGGGAGGACTAAGCCAGGCGACAGCAGCCAGCGCGCACTTACAGCCCTCGCTAAAAACGCTCCCAGCTACATATGCGATTTGAAAGATCCAAGAGCCACTCCGGCCATTGACGCCACAAGGAGTGAATCCGCCGTAGCGGCGGTTGCTTTGCCAGGAGCGATGCACCGCCAACAATCCAAGTCCCCCAAAAAAAGAACCAGCCACATTGGCGTCGTTCCGTCATGGCCAAAAGTGACATTCACTACAGTTTGGTACAGTCGGCACAACGAGGAGTATCGATGTTGCTAAGTAAGAGTCTCACAAAACCAAATAAGCCACCCGACCGGCAAAAGCCACGCCCTAACCCGCTAAACCAATAAAACCTGGAAGCACACACAAAGACTGGTTTGTCCGATCAATGTGGTTTACACTGACATCTCGAAAGATCAACGAAAATGCGATTTTCCCATAGAAAACAACTGGAAGAGCAACGGATGCACTCAGTGGACTGTTACACCTGCTCCCCGAGGTGATCGATCCTTCGCATCCAAATCAGGCACCCAACCAAAGAGGGAATACATAACATCAATTCCTTGTGCCAGACAATTACTCTTATTGAAAAATAGCTCTTGATTCCGTTCCGTGTAGTTGCTAGCTTGTTCTGGCCTCCTCCGAAATGCAGACGGAACCACCTTTAGCGGTTCACGATCCCGGACCATAGATTGAACAAACTCAACGCGCTGGCCCCCTCTGAACCTTTGGGAGCCGCCGCTCAGATAGAGCGACAGCTGCTCGAGCATCTCCGTAGGACAGAGGCGGATCTCAATACTCGGTCATCGCTCAAGAACGCCCGAACAGAACTTGCAAATCTCATCGAAAAGTGGAATGAGGAACATCCTTCAAGGACGATTGGCGACAAAACCGGCTTTGGTGAGGTTGTTCTCAGAAACCTAATAGGCTTTGGGCCGATTGAACCGTTGCTGGAAGATGACACCATCTGGGAAATCTCCATCAATGGGCCCAAAGACATCTTCATCAAGTCGCACAACGGGCCTCCCCAGCGTCACAGTGAAGGCTTCCATGACGACCAGCACCTGGAAAGGGTCCTTTCACGGATGCTAGAGACCTCGGTGGGAAGCACTAGACAGTTGGACCCTTCCCTGGGAGTTCAAGACGCTCAGCTACCGGATGGGACAAGACTCCACATTGTCCATCCTGACCTCACCCGCAATTTCTCATTTGCAGTTTCGGTTCGAAAGTTTGCCAAGAATTCATTGCGCAACATTGCGGACTTCGTGGAGGTTGGATCGATCTCTCCACAGGCAGGAGACTTCCTCTTTAGAGCCGTCGCATCCGGAGCCACCGTCCTCGTTTCAGGGGCACCTGGCACCGGCAAGACCACCTTGCTAACTGCCATGATCGATGCTCTACCGGACACAAGGCGAATCGTGATCATAGAGGAAACCCCGGAAATAAGTCTTTGCAAGCCTGACAATGTTCAACTTCATACCCGCACCAACAGGCCGGGACGTATGGAGATTCAACTAAGGACGCTTGTGAAGGCAAGCCTGAGAATGGGAACCGATGTCCTGATCCTTGGGGAAGTCAGAGACACCGAAAGCTTGCCATTGCTTCTCGCCCTGTCAACCGGTGTCCAGGGAATGAGCACGGTCCACGCATCCAACTGCAGAGATGCGCTTGCGAGAGTTCGGCTATTGATGCAGCTGTCACTCGACAATGGAGTACCAATCTGGGCTGTGAACCAGATAATCGCCAATTCGATCGATTTCGTCGTCCAGCTCAAAAGGGTGGGCACCTCCATTGTGGTGGAAGAGATAATCGCCGTGGAGGAGGGCTCAAAAGACCTCGATTTCGGATTTGTGACTACCCAGATCTTCTCGCTTGAAAGCGCCGAGTGGAGGCTCAAGTTCTCGGGGCAAAATGCCTTGCGGTTCAACCAAACCAAGGTACAAAAAGAGCTTTCGGAGAGACTCATGAACGCACGGTCAATTATCCCAGGAAACGGCAATCTCGTGGTGGCATTGGAGGAGGCAAACCTGTGAAATCCATATTCCTGACCGCAATTGGCGCTATTTGTCTTCTCCCAATTCTAATTCCCAACAGACGGCTCACGAGAAAGGCGGCATGGAGGGCGTCATCAACCTTCGAACTTCGGGCCGGAAGTGTCTTCGGTGAAATCTACCGAACCGTTGTCGGCACCAATTATTGCAAGCCGGCTTTCGGCTCACTCTCAACTACCGCCCTTGTCTCGGCCACATGCATCTGGTTAATGGGAATTACTTGGTACCTGGCGCTGGCCATGGGCATACTTGCCTCCGCGACCCTCTACTTGCGCTCGCGGCAAATACGCAGGCTTAGAAGATTGGAGCTTGCATCCTCCTGGGCAAGTTACCTGGATCAAACCAGGGCCAAGATGCTCACGACTTCGCGGTCGCTTTCTTATGTTCTGTTCGAGCAGGGCAGCGCTGGTTCGCCGTTCCTGGCCGAACTAATGCAGCAAGGACGGCGCGAGTTCGATAACTCCGGAGACTTGGAGAAGGCGCTTCAGGCAGTATGGTCCGCGGGAGAAAACGAAGAGGTGACAAACTATGTGTGCAGTGCGTTGTGTGACTCACTAGGATCCACAAGCTCGCAAATCGAAAATCAGCTCTCACTTATCTCCTCCATCGTCAGATCGAGAAACGAACTGAAGCAGGAGACAATGTCCCGCCTGGCTGGCGTTCGTACAGCCAGGGCGTTCATCGTAATCATTCCAATCGGCCTGGCGATGGCCGGCATCTCGTTCGCCGGTTCAATCAGTCCATTTCTCACACCCGTCTCGGTAGTTCAAATGCTGACAGCTATGGCAATACTTACGCTGTGCTGGTTCTGGTCAAACAGGTTGATGACCTTTCCGGCTTGGCCGACACCAACCGTATCCAAGTTGCATCCAGACCCAAAGGTCCCACAATGAACATCATTTTTGTAGCAATCATCGGCACCATCGGCCTGGGACTCGTTGGAAGACGGGGACGCTGGTCAATTAATTCACTGCATAAGATCAATGTGACATCACAAGTTAGAAAAAGACTTGCCGAAATAGTCATCTCGCTCCTGGGGGCCGCCATTGCAGTCGGCGTTCTCCCCATGCACGCAGTGTTGCCGTTTGCATTGCTAGGTGCCGGGTCGGCACTGGTTCTAACCAAAATAATTGAAAGAACCGTCCTCGATCATCGCAAAGAACGTCGAACAAAGGCACTCGACATTTCTATAATCGCCCTATTTGAACAGCTCCATCTCAAACTCGCAAATGGCAACTCACTTCAGAGTTCCATCGTACGCACAGATGGCATCACCAACAAAGACATCCTGTCTCTTCAAAACCTCATTAGGTCCGGAATGGCCCTTGAATCCGCCACTTCCTATTGGATAGACGAGTTCGACACGCCATCGAAAAGAAGAGCAGCCGACCTGCTCCTTGCCAAGACAACAACCTCAGAAACACTGGCTCTCCTGACCGGATTGATCATCCAGCTGCGGAACGAGCAAAGATTTGCCCTCATTGCGGAAATAGAGAGGCGAAATCAGCTGGTTTGGATCCCCGTCACGATTGCAGTTCTCGTCCCTGGAATGATCTTCATCGCAATTCCGCTCGAGGCAACGCTTCGATCCCTACTTGGATAATCGTTTTCCCCCAGAAACTCTAAAACCAGATCAGATAGGAGAACCATGATATCTGTCTTCTGCTATGCATTTTCAGCTGTATCGACCCTGTTAAACCGATCGCACCATCCAAGCGACGAAGCTGGAGAGGGGGTAGTCTCTTCGGCTGTTGCGGTGGTGATCTTCTCCGCACTAGGGGTCGCAATGTGGTTTGCATTCAGAAACACTATGGATACCGCCACCACGATGGTCAATTCACAGATTGCACAGTTGGGTAACTAGAAATGTTCACCCTGCGGACCGAATCCAAGCCTGGAAGCGGCATAGTCAGCTCGCTCGTCGGCCTGATCTTCATTTTAACATTCCTGGTCTCAGCTGCAAAGTTGACCGAGATGGTGCTGCTTACACAAAGACTCAACGCTTTGGCCGCAGATTCGGTTCGCAGGCTCACGGTTGGTGGCGGCCTGGCAAATCCAAACTCACAGGCCGAGATCGAAAGTCGAATCGAAAATCTGCTGCCTGACTACAAAAACGATCTGGCCTTCTCTCAAGAGCGGAGTGGAAATCTGCTCACCTTCCAAATTCGAGTGAATGACTATTCGATCACGGTCTGGCCGGGTCTTAGTGCCGGACCCTTCACCCTTTCTGCCTCGGCGAGTTCACGAATGGAGAGCTGATTCTTGCAAACTAAAGAAAATCCGATACTAGATGAAAAAGGGGTCCTGGAAAACGTCTTCGTGTTTGCCGTTATAGCGAGCTCGATTCTTGCCATGGGGACGCTTTCGGCATTTGCGGTTCAGGCACAGCGGTATCAAGCTGGACTCGATCTAGCAACTCACACCGCCGTCAGAGATCTCGTCGGAAACGTCAATTCACAGAACCCTGCACTGTTGGCGAGGGACGATCTGATAACCACGTTCCAAAACATGGGACTTAGCTCCGGGAATACATCGATAAATGTTAGTGATAGTCAGGGACGCTGTGGAACGATAGCAATATCGGAAAGCAAAGTCTTGAACTTCTTTTGGTCGAAGGCGTTTTCCGTTCGACTCTCATCGAACCAGAGTGAGCCCAACGATCCCCTGGCGTCAGGCGCAGGAGGAACGGCCACATGCATCGGACAATAGACAAGCCAGTTAAACCAGACCATGATCGGGGTTCCGCTATCTTCCTTGGCCCGTTGCTCGTCGTGATCATAGCCTACTTGACAGGCTTCTTTGTAGATCTGGGTGACGTGATGACCAAGGCGGATGGCTTTGACCAATCCCTTTCCTTAGCAGCTGCCGCAGGTAGTACCCAGGTATCGGCAACAGAATTCTACCGTAGCGGGCTGATGGTGCTCAACCCGTCCACTGCCCAACGGGCCGCAATCTCGCAAGTTGAAACCACCTTGCCGCACGGAACCCGCTTGATCGGAGGTCCTTCCATTATCGTATCCCAAGGTGCTATCTGCATCAGAGCAAACGAACTCATCAAACTGCCATTTTCCCTTGTGCCGGGAATGAGCCCATATGTATCCTATTCAAGCAGTTCAAGTGCTATCGCCCGCGGATCTGCGACCGTCACGGCACCAACCTGCTGAGTTGTAGAGGATCCAACCGAAGCTGGGGGTCACTATCTTTTATTGGATAGTGACAAATGCAAATACAGTACCGATTGCGGTGAAAACCGGGCCAAGTAGTTATCTGATTGCTTATCAGCTTGCTGAACCTGAGATAGGCAGCTGGAGCACCGTGAATCCCGGATCGCGTTTCACAATTGAGGTCAGCAATCTCGGCCAGGACAACTGGACATATCTTGGATCAGTAGCATGCGGTGAAACATTCGAGGTGCCAAGCACCTTTGGGCCGATTCCGCTTTTCCGCAGCAAACTCGAGGAGACCTACCTCTACATAGGAATTCGCAAGATTGAACTTGAAGGCACGTCGAACTTTAGAGACATCGGCGGGTATCGTAGCGAGGATTCCTCACAAATTCGCTTTGGAAAGATCTTCCGCTCTGACAATCTGGCGAAGCTCACTAGGGCCGATTGGAAAGTGATCGAAGAGCTCGACGTCGGGTACATCATCGATTTGCGACAGGCCGATGAAAAGGCCCGCTCTCGAACTGCAGTGCCAAAAAGCTCAAACCTAGAGGTTATTGAGATTCCAATTGACGTCGATATTCTTGGTAAGAATGAACTGCTGCAACACATTTTTTCTAGGGAAATAAAACGCATCACTCACGACGACATGGCGCAGATGTATGGCGACATACTCACCAAATTCCGCTCGGAGCTGACCCAGGTAGTCTCGCTGCTCCTCGATCCCAGCCGAAGGAATAAGGTAGTCCACTGCACCGCTGGCAAAGACCGCACCGGGCTGAGCGTTGCTCTGATCCAACTCCTATGCAAGATCCCGAGGCAACAAATCGTCAGTGACTTCCTCCTATCGAACTCGTTTCGAACCCCTGCCCGAATCGCCGCACTTTCTGAACGGCTCAGGTCACATAGCGTGGATATCGAGGACATCGTCCCCTATCTGAGTGCTTCGAAACCAGCATTACTGCGTGCATTTGAGATCCTTGACAACCACTACGACGGTGCCGAAAACTACGTGACCTTTGATGAAACATCGTCTTGGGAACCGGCCGATTCATGGAAGAGCGACCTGCTGTATCCCTAGCCGCCCAAGTAAATGGACAGATTTCTACTTCGTTCCCTTTATTAACGCGTGATTTTTCATGAGAACCATTTTTTTGGAATTCTTATGTTGTAATATTCAGTTAATAATTGGCTTTAGGGCGAACCTTTAGTAGGGGCACAAATCCAGGGAGATTAAAGAATGGCAGAGGAACGACAAGAGCCGTCCGTCACGATTGAAGCGCTCATGAATGAGCAGCGGAGGTTTGCGCCTGCCAAGGAGTTCGTGGCTCAGGCAAACATTAGCTCGCAGTCGGTCTACAGCGAAGGCGAAGACTTCGAAACCTTTTGGGAGAATCAAGCCTCAAGTATTCTGTGGCGGAAAAAATGGACCAAAACTCTCGACTGGTCGGATCCGCCGTTTGCCAAGTGGTTCGTGGATGGAAAACTCAATGTGACCGAAAGTTGCCTTGACAGACACCTTGAGAAGAACGGGGACAAGGTCGCCTATTATTTTGTCGGCGAACCCGGAGATGAGCGGACAGTAACCTATCGGCAGCTTTACGAAGAGGTCTGCCAGCTAGCCAATGGACTCGCATCACTGGGAGTAACCAAGGGTGACCGGGTTGCGATCTACATGGGCATGACCGTCGAGCTTCCAATAGCTCTACTGGCATGTGCCCGTCTGGGTGCTCCGCACTCAGTCGTGTTCGGAGGATTCAGCTCTGATGCTCTGACCGACCGAATCAACGATGCGGAAGCAAAGGTGCTCATCACCTGCGACGAATCATGGCGCAACGGAGGAAAAATCGCTTTGAAGAGCTATGCGGACACGGCTTTGGCCAACACCCCGTCCATAGAACATGTCGTGGTTGTCCGCCGGACCGGAAGTGAAGTCCCAATGAAGCAGGGAAGAGACATTTACTACCATGACCTTGTCAGGGATCAACCAAAGGACCGTCCAGCAACAGAGACTGACTCTGAAGACACACTCTTCATCCTCTACACTTCCGGTACAACCGGAAAGCCCAAGGGGATAGTTCACACTACGGCAGGATATCTTCTGGGCGCGTCCGTCACCCACCGAAACGTCTTCGACATTAAGGACGACGACGTCTACTGGTGCACCGCGGACATTGGGTGGGTGACGGGACACAGCTACATCGTTTATGGTCCGCTTGCAAACGGTACAACCTCGGTCCTTTACGAAGGCGTGCCCAACTTCCCGGACAAGGACCGATACTGGGCTATCATCGAAAAGTACAAGGTGACCCAGCTGTACACCGCTCCCACCTCGATCCGCACCTTTATGAAATGGGGTACCGAATACCCGGAACGCCATGACATGTCGTCACTTCGCCTCATCGGAACGGTCGGCGAGCCGATCAACCCCGAAGCCTGGGTCTGGTACAACAAGTACATAGGCGGGGGAAGGACGCCAATTGTAGACACTTGGTGGCAGACAGAGACGGGTCACATCATGATCTCACCCTTGCCAGGTGTCACAACCACCAAGCCGGGCTCCGCGACAGTCCCACTCCCTGGGATCGGCGCCGACATTGTGGACGAGGAGGGCAGCCATGTTCCCTTTGGCGGAGGTGGCTATTTGGTGCTGACCCACCCATGGCCGGGAATGCTCCGGACAATCTTCAAAGATCCCCAACGCTTCGTCGACACCTATTGGGGCAGATTCTCTAAACCAAAGGAGAACCAATGGGTATACTTTGCCGGTGACGGCGCCAAGCGGGACTCTGACGGATACTATTGGCTGCTTGGCCGAGTCGACGACGTGATGAACGTATCAGGCCACAGAATCTCAACGCTCGAAGTCGAATCCGCATTGGTCGACCACCCTGACGTCGCCGAAGCGGCGGTCGTCGGACGCAATGATCCAATCACCGGACAGGCAATTGCGGCGTTCGTTACGCTAAAGGGCCACGTCCAAGGTAACGAACGGCTCATTTCTGAACTGCGTGATCACGTTGCGACCAAAATCGGCAAGATAGCAAGACCGGCCTCCATCGTCTTTACCGACGAGCTGCCCAAGACACGCTCCGGAAAGATTATGAGAAGACTGCTCAGGGATATCTCCGAGCAAAGACAACTGGGAGATGTAACAACACTGGCAAATGCCGACGTTGTAAAAGATATCGCCGCAAGGGCCGCGACATCCGCCATATCCCAGGAGGATTGATGACCCACACTTTTTGTCTCATTATTTCGAAAGACGCAAATGAGACCTTATGACAATCTGACTCAAACGCGCATTGGCGCAGAGCTGCTGAACAATTTTCTTTCGTGTGCAGCAGTTAGCAATACACTCCCAAGACATTCTTGGTCGAGTACAAATGAAAGGAATCAGGATGGCAGATGATACCCCGGCCATTGCAGATCCAGCAGCATTAGGACTGGCTGGATTTGGAGTGACCACACTCGTTCTCAGCGTGTTTAACGCAGGGATCTTAAATGGCAAACTTGAAGGCGTGGTATTCCCCCTCGCCCTCATCTATGGAGGAATTGCACAACTCCTTGGCGGAATGTGGGAGTTCAAACGAGGCAACGTATTTGGTGCTGCCGCATTCACCTCATACGGTGCATTCTGGCTTTCATTTTACTTTTACGCCAATACATTTGCAGCCGGCCTTCCGGCCGCGGAGGCCTACAAGGCAACGGGCCTCTTCCTGCTGGTATGGACACTCTTCACAGCCATTATGACTGTTGCGGCATTTGGTCTCAATGGCGTGATAAAGACTCTGTTCGTCGTACTTCTCATAACATTTATCCTTCTGACAATTGGCGACTTCGCGACGGGCGCAAGTGCCACGAAAGATATATGGACCAAGATCGGCGGCTACGCTGGGATCCTCACTGCGCTGGTTGCCTTGTATGGAGTGTTGGGCATTGTTGCCAACACCACCTATGGGAAAGAAGTAATACCCATGTTTGCAAAGAAGGCATGATTCGACAGGCTTTTCACAGACGATCCCTCACATCATGAGGGATCGTCTGTTTTTTTTCCATCTCTTATCTGCGAAATAACGGGCTGGCTGCCAATTCGTAGGGAGTGCCAGCTACGGCTCCTTTGAGTCTCCATTTTGCCGCATCGTTTGCATTAAACTTTAAGTAGTCTGAAATAGATTCAAGCAGTTCCGAGTTGACTCCCGAGACATCGAGGACCGAGGCCCGTTCAAGCAGGGTGTGGGCGATAACAAACTCGCCAGCGACCATTGCCTCTAACAGTCTGTAGATGACTGTCACGGCTTCCCGTTGGGATCTACCCCGATTCATTGTCAAGCCCCTGGATCGTTCCGGGTCCACTTCTTTGCAGACTGGCTAGCTGCTCCAAGGTCACTAGAGACGGATCTAGCCTCAGAGCCACCTGGTTGGCCAGGAGGCGGCCTTCCAGGTTCAAAGTGGTGATTCCCTCGGAGTCGGAGCACAGGAATCCGATCTCATCAAAGTTGGCGATAGCCTGCGTTGGCACGCCAACACTAGTTCTAACCAGCAGTTCCAGTGCCTCGCCAACTCTGTTCAGACCAACGACATCCTCCGATCCTGCGACTGCGTCGCCATTATGGCTCACGACGGAAATATAGCGATTCAAATTGAAGATATTCCAACTCCTTTTGGAATCCATGTGGGAGTGGGCAGAGCATCCAAGCCCGACATATTCGCCCTGCATCCAATAGTTCCAATTGTGACGCGAATAAGAATCGGGCTTTGCCCAGTTGGAAACCTCATACCAGTTCAGTCCACTGTCGGAAAGCATTGAATCAATGAGACGGTAAGCGTCGGCTTGGAAGTCTTCATCGGGGTGGCGCCGTGGGTCCCTCGCCAATGGAGTGTTCTGTTCAACCGTGAGCGCATAGGCGGAGACGTGTACAGGTGCCGGTGACAGCTCCAATACTTTCTGAAGCGTATTTTCCAAGATACTCAGCGATTCCGCGGCCGCGCCATAGATCAGATCCACTGAGTAGTTTTCAAAACCAACCTCACCAATGGCATCCACAGCGGGATAGATATCCTCTGGGTCGTGAAATCGGCCCAACGATTTGAGTACTTCCTTTGAAAAGCTTTGCAATCCTAGAGAAATCCTGTTTACGCCGCAGTCCTTATACAACTTCAACTTGTCAAGGGTCGTCGACTCTGGATTGCATTCGATCGTCACTTCTGATCCAACCTGCACTCCGGCTTCCTGCACGATTCTCGAAATGTGCTGAGGTGGCAACAGCGAGGGAGTACCACCACCAAAGTAGAGGCTGTTGGGAGAGCAGATCTCGCCTTTGGAACGCCTCCACTTCAACTCTGCCACTACAGCGTCAACATAGGCGTCCACCCGATCATCGGCCCCGGCCCAGGTGGCAAATGCGCAGTAGTCGCACCTAGAGACACAGAAAGGAATGTGGACATAAAGTCCTCGGCCAGCTAACACCATTTTAAGCGTAGATTGGACAAGCGAAGTGACGGCTCAAGCGCAAGTAGTTGTCTACCTTCGGCACGAACAGAGTCCGCGGCGCTAGTTCTGAATCCTCAAACCAAGGTCCTCAAGCCTCCTGGCCATGTCTTCCGCGGTTAGCTCGAACAGGCATGCCAAAACCTTCAGATCCTCATGTCGAATCGTGATCATCCTGCCATTAAAGTCCTGCCTTTGCACCTGAATCATTGAAAGATACCTGCGCAAGAGCTCCTTTTCAGGACCATCCATGAGATTAAGCTTGATCAGGTCGATGGTGACTTTGATACTGGGCTCGATCAATGGCGTCCGGCGCTCTTCACCAACAGCAACGGAAAAGGACTCTACCACCTCTTCCCCACCACTGTTCGGCACTGAAAAGTTGACCAGAGGAACTATTGGTGTCTTGGGAGCAAGCTGCCTTGGAAGCAATTGATCCACGGGCACATCGTAGAGTTCGGCAAGGCGCTGTAGCCTGGGCACAGAGATCGAACGCTCACCACGCTCGTACGCACCAAGAACACTTGCCTTGAACTCCTGGTTTGAAGCCTCTTCCACCGCGTGAAGAGACAGATGCTTCTGCTTTCGGACAGAGCGAAGCCTCAGCCCCACCTTCCTCGCAAAACCATCGGATACCTCTTCATCCTCATTCACAGCCATAGTCTTAGCCAAGCACCACCCTATGTTCAATAATTGTACGCATGCGACCGCTCACAGTGAAATAATAGCATATACGCTACTCACAGTAAAAGGCCTAATCGTCTTACAGAAAGTATGCCGGAAACAACAACTGCAGCGGTTTCCGATCTCAAGATATTCCTTCCCAGGCCAAACCTACGGGAAAATAACTCCAGTTCAGAGTGGATAAATCCGCCCTCGGGGCCGACAACCGTCGGAACACCAAGCTCCAAAGCATCCGTACCACCCTGTGTACACACGCCGCACCCAGGGTACATTTCGACGAAACTCTCCAAACTTTCTATTGGAAACAGAGTTGGCAGAAACGGTGAGCGTGACTGCATTCCCGCCTCCCTAATGACCCTTGCCAGCTTCTTTAGGTCATTGCCATCCGTCTCAAGACCGGACTTTCTAACCGATGAGAACTTGGAGTAAAGCAGATGAATCTGGTCAACGCCCAGCTCGGTCATTTTCTGCAAGGCCCAACCGGCCCGATCAAGTGAAGGGAGGCAGAAACCGACCACAATTGGCGGTTCTTGCCTGGTCTCTTGAAATATTTCACCGGAAAAGTCGATCTGAATACAGGCCTTTCCACGGCTGCGACCCGTCTCGCGCAGTAAAGCCACTCTCCATCGGCCTTGCCCGTCACCAAGGGTTATTGCGTCTCCAGTTCTTAGTCGACGAACTGCACCGAGATGATGCTGGTCTTCCTCCGTCAATTCGGCCCGGTGAAGATCCTCCACCACCACATGGGCAACTCCCGACTCCGCTAAAGACGTCATCCCTGGCACAGGGGACATGAAACTACTTGAATGCCGACTTGATCTTGGAGAATATTCCGTGATCCCGATCGGCCACCTCTTCTCCTCTCAGGTCGGCAATTCTTCTAAAAAGTTCATCCTGGTCTGTATCAAGGTGGGCCGGTATTTCAACCAGAACCGTCACTACAAGGTCTCCACGGCGACCGCTGCCACGAAGGTCGGGAACTCCACGCGATCTGAGCCTGAACTGAGTTCCGGACTGAGTTCCTTGCGGTATTACAAGGTCCTCGGCACCGTCGAGTGTCTCAAATTTAAGAGCAGCACCGAGGACTGCCTGAGACAAGGGAATGGTCAAATCGCATCTGAGTTCGTTGCCCTCCCGCCGGAAACGCGGATGCGGCTTTACCCTGATCTGAACGTACAAATCACCTGGCAAACCACCCCTTGGACCGGCTGGTCCCCGACCGGCAAGTCTAAGAGTAGATCCATGGTCCACCCCTGCGGGAATTTCAACCGAATAGGTTCGCTCCTCAGTACGACGACCCTCTCCACGACAGTCCTGGCAGGGAGTGGTGATCACCATGCCTTCACCCCGGCAGCGATCACACGGTGCCGTGGTAACCATTCTTCCCAATATCGACTGAGCCACCCTCCTGACTTGACCGGTTCCGTCACAAACCGGACAGGAGCTTGCGGTTGTTCCTGGCTTTGCCCCAGATCCTGAACAAGTGGCACAAGTTACCGGCAGCCTGATAGTGACGTCCTTCTGTGCGCCAAAAACCGCTTCATCGAAGGAAAGGTCCACGTACACTTCGCTATCCGCACCCCGCTGAGGACCTTTGCGTTGCTGGTTGAATCCACCACCGAAGGCCGACCCGAAGAAGGCGCCGAAGATGTCGTTGATTCCTCCTGCGCCGAACGGACCGGCATCCCCAGCACCTCCGCGAAGCCCATCCTCTCCATATGTGTCGTAAATGCGACGTTTTTCTGGATCCCTCAGTGTTTCGTAAGCCGTAGTGATCTCTTTGAAACGGTCCTCCAACTCCTTATCGCCGCCGTTGGCATCAGGGTGAAGCTCCCTGGCCAAACGACGATAAGCCTTTTTGATTTCATCTTCGGAGGCGCTCCTCGAAACACCTAGAAGGCTGTAATAATCGTGTGCCAACTAATCTCTATCCCTCACTGAGTCTTTTTCCAAGTCCCGCACTGACCAAATTTACCGCTGCCAATACCTTCGGGTAGTTCATCCGCGTGGGACCAACCAGACCTATAGATCCTACCTGCTCACCTTCCACCACATATGGCGAAACCACCACAGAACACTCCGCAAGTGGTGCAATTCCAAGCTCGGACCCAATGGCGACCTTCTGACCTTTGGACAGAACGTCTCTAATCAACGACACCACCAAAAAGTGCTGTTCAAGTGTCACCAAAACCCTTCGCACGGTGTCCACGGCATCAAAAGCGCTGGCCACCTTCGATGCTCCTTCGATATAGACACTCTCGGTCTCTCCTTGGAACTCTCGCAGACTTTCAACAGCCAAGACACAGATCTGATCAACAAGCGGTTCACCCAACGGTTCAGGCTCGTCCAGCGAGCCCAACGGAACACCACGCAACCGTCTGGTTAAAAAGTTGGACGCAACTTCGAGTTCGGATTCACTAATCTCTATACTCAGCTCCAGCGTCTTCTTCTCTACAGCGCCCTTTGAATCCACCATCAGCAACAGGACTCTCTTGGGATCAAGTGAGATTAGCTGAACCGAACGAATGAGAACCGTCTCCGGGCTTGGCCCAGTCACTACAGCCGCATAGTTCGTCAAATTGGTCAAGAGGCGCGATGTATCGCTAAACATCTCCGCCAACGCCCCGTGGGCCTTGGTGAAGAACTCCTCGACGCTCTGAAACTGCATGACATCGGAGTCATTCGTATCGCTCACAAATGTGTCCACATAGTACCTGTAACCCTTGTCAGTGGGAATTCGACCCGCACTGGTGTGAGGTTGAGTCAGATATCCCTCATGCTCCAAGAGATTCATCTCGTTCCGAATCGTAGCGGGAGAGACTTGGATTCCCGCAATACGAGCCAGTAGAGACGACCCCACAGGTTCAGCGCACTGAACATATTCATCAACAACCGCCCGCAGAATAGCGGCTTTTCTTGAGTCCATAAAACCTGACATCATTCCGCCTTCATCAGAACATCCCTAGCACTCTATTCTATCGAGTGCCAATAGATATAAAAATCAATTAAACGAAGGAGATAACTATTCAGTGGACTTTTTCCAGTAAATCAGGTCAAAACCCAGCTGATGCGCTAGCTTTTGCCGAACAATCGACGTTCCCAGTAGGCTAAAACCGGGCCAGGGCGGGGTCTGAACCTGACCATCCATGCTTTCAGCGTGCTTCACCGGCAAAAACTCTCTCGGCTCTTAGGAGGAAGCCAGGGCGTCCTGAACTCAATAATTCAGGACTTCAAACACAGCAGCGTCAAAGAACGGAGTCGGGCCTGGACATCTCCTGGAGCGTCAATTTACCATCAGTTTGCCAGGTCACCAACATAGGATCGGCCAAATGCCCCACAAAGTTGCCATTCTCATCATCGTTGGCAAAGGCCATGAACAGCCATTTGGACTCACGATTCTGAATCAAACGACCGGCATACAACTTATCGTCAGTTATCAGTTGGGCATTATATATGTCGAAAGGTCCGAGAATCGAATCACATGGTACCGCCCACACGCCACCGTTGCCACCACCACCGACGACGGCAGACCGTCTTACCGCAGAGAACTCACGGGCAAGGCAGGAAAACAGCAGTACTGGCTTGCCCTCCACAATGCTAACTTGAGTGACTTCAAGGTCAGCGAAGCCCGATCCAGGTTCGGACAATGGTGGACGAATTTCCCAGTTCAAAAGGTCGAGGGAAAAAGCATGTCCCACTACGCCGCGATCATCATCCACACCGGTCTTGGCTCTGGCCGTGATAAACATATGCCAACCGCTTCCGTCCGGATCAGGAAATACCCAGGGATCTCGCCAAGTCTCGTTCGACCACGTCGATTCACCCAATTTTTCGTATAAGAGGGAATCAGCAGCGAGAGGTGGAAAATCCTTCCTCTTTTCCCATTTGTACAGATCGTCCGACGTTGCCAGCCCGATCCTTTGCACAAGTCCACCCTCACGATACGAAATCCCGGTATAAAACATATACCAAAGATTTTCCGGACCCTTTACAACCGAACCCGTCCAGGTGGCCAAATCGTCAAATGCTTCATCATCAGATGGAGCCATGATGTCATCACAGACCGTCCATTCGAATAAATCTCTTGAAACCGCATGGCCAATGGTTGTTCTCGTATGGCGTCCATCTGGATTTCTGACCAGGTCTCGGCGACCATCCGGTGAGTGATACACCTTGGAGGCCTTTAGAAAGTAGATGTGATACACGTCGCCGGTATCAGCAATCCAAAAATCCCAAGTCCAGGTGTCAGTTAGCTGTAACAACCGTGTCCCAATCTCTTAATGCCAAAAAAATCGCGAAAGATTATGCGGCAACGGAATTGAAAACCGCCGCCTATCACTCTCCCTGACAAGCCCAGTCGGCACTTTCCATGGAAATCCCGCAGTAGAGACTCTCAACATATCAAACCAAAAGCCACAATTAGCGTCGAAACAGATCAGCAGACGCTTCTTGGGCGAATCCCCCTTCAGTCATTGGGTGGTCGGCAAATATATCGTATCTTCCATCGAGTACAGCACTTTCCACGCCGCATTATCAACTCAAATTGATAACCTAATCCTAAAGAGCTGAAAGCACCTTCCATGTGTTGACAATTCGGGGCAATGCATTGCGCAATTCCAAAAGTCCTTTGCGCAGTATTGCAACGTTGGCTACCACATTTTCAGCTAATACGACATCCCGTGCTTTGTCGATATCCGAATCGTCGCAATTCCCGTTTACCACAATGTCGAACATGCCGCCTGGCCCCGTCACTAATCTTCCTGCGGGATGCATCCCTTGGGATGCAGTGCATTTTCCAGGCAAAGATGCTGGTGAATGCCAATGAACGAATGTAGCGACACCTATGCAAGCCTAACCCAGACAATGGTTTCCCCTACTGCGCCATTCTTCCTCGCTCAAACGGGCAAGGCCGATCGCGCAATGCAATAACGGAGATCCACTCGAGCGTCCAAGCGCCGCCAAAGGTTTCCAGAGCAGGTAACTTCATAGCAACAAGCCTGGATCCTGACGTCAATCGTCCAGTCTCAAGGCCGATATGAACGCCTCTTGAGGAACTTCTACCCTCCCGATGTTCTTCATGCGCTTCTTGCCTTCTTTTTGCTTTTCAAGGAGCTTCCGCTTGCGGGATATATCACCTCCGTAGCATTTCGCCAAAACGTCTTTTCGGCGGGCTTTGACGGTCTCGCGAGCAATGATCCTTCCACCTATAGCGGCCTGGATCGGTACGTCGAATAACTGCCTTGGTATCAAATCGCCCAGCTTGGCGGTCATTTTTCTGCCATAGTCATACGCTTTTGACTTGTGAATAATCGCTGAAAACGCGTCAACTGGGACCCCATTGAGTAGGATATCCAACTTGACGAGATCGCTCTCGCCGTATCCAGCCGGATCGTAGTCCAAAGATGCGTATCCCTTTGTCCTGCTTTTCAGCTGATCGAAAAGATCGAGGACAACTTCGGCAAGCGGTATTCGGTAGCCAATCTCCAGTCTCTCCGGGGAGATATACTCCATCCGGTTCATCTCGCCACGTCGGCTCTGACATAGCTCCATGATCGCACCCGTGTACTCCGATGGGGTAATGATGTTTATCTGAAGAAACGGCTCCTCCACCTTGGAAACCGATTGTGCAGCCGGCATATCGCTAGGCCTGTCGATCTTAACTGGTATGTCCGAACCCTCGAGATAGGCAATGTACTCGACCGAAGGAGATGTGGCAATTAAAGAAAGACCGAACTCCCGCTCAAGGCGCTCGCGGACTATCTCCATGTGAAGCAGCCCCAAAAAACCGCATCGAAAACCAAAGCCCAAAGCACCAGAGGTTTCAGGCTCATAGGTGAACGAACTGTCATTCAGCCTCAGCTTCTCCAGCGACTCCCTAAGATCCTCGAACTCGTCACCATCAACCGGGTAGAGCCCGCAAAAAACCATTGGTTTGGGATCCTGGTAGCCTTCCAGTGGCTCGAATGCGGGATCCGCATAGGAGGTGACAGTCTCACCTGACCTCGCCTCTCCGACGTCTTTAATACCGGCGATCAGGTAACCCACCTCTCCGGGGCCAAGCGACTCCACCGCCACCTGGACAGGTGTCCTGATCCCAATCTCCTCAACCTCATGGACCGCAGAGGTCTGCATGAACCGCAACTTTGAATCGGTGCGAAGAGTTCCATCGACAACCCTGAGAGAAGAGATTACACCGCGGTATTGATCGTAATAAGAGTCAAAAATAAGCGCCCTGAGAGGCTTGTTCACATCCCCAACAGGCGCAGGGATCCTTGCCACCGCAGCGTCGAGAAGTTCAGGAACTCCGACACCCGTCTTGCCCGAAATCCTTAGGATCTCATTTGCGGGAATGCCCAAAACCTTTTCGATTTCCGCAGCATAGCGGTCTGGATCGGCAGCTGGAAGATCGATCTTGTTCAGAGCCGCGACGATTTCCAGATTGTGTTCCATTGCCAGGTAGCAGTTCGCCAAAGTCTGGGCCTCAATCCCCTGTGAGGCATCTACCAGAAGGATCACTCCTTCACATGCGGCCAATGAGCGCGACACCTCATAGCCAAAATCCACATGGCCAGGGGTATCAATCAAGTGGATGATGTAGTCCTTCCAGCGAACACGGACATTCTGTGCTTTGATGGTTATTCCGCGCTCGCGTTCGATATCCATGGTGTCGAGATACTGCTCGCGCATCTCCCTTGGATCGACAGCACCGGTAAGCTCAAGGATTCGATCCGATAGGGTCGATTTGCCATGGTCAATGTGAGCGATAATGGATAAATTGCGTATTTTCGTGGAGTCAATCATTTTTCTCTACAAAAGATTAGGCTCCCAAAGCCCGACTTAGGTTGAATGGGATCTAAACTCTTTTTCCCAGCATCCACCTTTGTGCTGGATCATTTTTGCGTCAAAGAAACGGACACGGAAACCACAATGGCAAACATCAAAAGCCAAATCAAAAGAATCAGAACCAACGAGATAAGCAGACTCAAGAATAAGTCGGTACGCTCCGAACTGAAGACCAGGGTCAAAACGGCCGTGGCCGCGGTGGAGAATCAAGAGGAAAACAGCGCCGAGGCGATAAGACTGGCCGTAAAGAAGTTGGACAAAGCCGCATCATCTGGCGTAATTCACAAGAACCAGGCTGCAAGGAGAAAAGGCCGGCTGATGGCCCGACTCGCCAAGATCTCCCAGGCTCAATAAGACTGGAAACGGATCAATTTCTTAGAACGTACACCCGGGCACACCTTTGAATCATGAAATCCGCCGCCATAGCGCTCCTTGGCTAAATGGACAGAGTGGTCCATACGGATGGACTCCGAGGCGGACGACCGACCAATTGACCAAGAGGCAGCATGGATCTCCTAAGCTTCAGGCCACAGTCTGAGTCACCCGAACCGCGAATTCCATGGGAAACTCCAAGTGGAATCCCGATTCGTAACCGCGTCAAGAAGGCCCGCAAGTCCAAGCACGTCACCAAAATTCACCTAAATCCACCGAAACTTTTCAGATGCCCGGACAAAGCCTCGCAGCTCCAACCCGGAAAAGAGAAGAGCTTCCACACATTCCACAGGCGAACCCCGTGTAATTTAAGTCCGATATCATCCCACGCCTCAACGGGCCTGACAAAAGATCGCATCCACCAGCGAATACTGTCGGGGACCTCAATTGTCTGACTCACCCTCCGATAGACCGTCCTTTCACTCCGACGAGCAACGAAACTTTGCACCTTCCCCCAATAAAAACTCAGGTCTGGAGCACCATGGACACCCCCATGTCCATGATCATGGACATGATCATGGACTTCGATTCCTATCGCCCCTGATTGGATTCATAAAGCACAGCCACGCCGAAACTGACTTTTCCGCTTCAGCCATCGACACCAGCAGCGAGGGAATTCGGGCGCTAAAGGTCTCTCTTATTGGACTCGGCCTCACCGCAGTCATTCAGCTGCTGGTGGTCATCGTCTCCGGATCGATTGCGCTCTTTTCAGAGTCGATCCACAACTTTGCCGATGCTCTGACGGCCCTGCCCCTTGGAATTGCATTCGTGGTTGCAAAGAAGAAACCCAACTTACGCTATACCTATGGATACGGAAGAGCTGAAGACCTTGCAGGTATTTTCATCGTCCTCGTCATCACCGCCTCATCGCTAACAGCCCTTTTCGAATCGATTTCCAGGCTGATCCATCCGCATGAGATCCATCAGATTCCCGCCGTGATCCTCGCCGGAATTGTGGGATTTCTGGGAAACGAAGGGGTGGCGATATACAGGATCCGAGTCGGCACACGAATTGGCTCTGCAGCACTAACTGCTGATGGACTCCATGCAAGAAGCGACGGTCTCGCGTCACTTGCAGTTGTTCTCGGGGGGATTGGGGTAATCTTTGGGTTTAGACAGGCTGATCCGATTGCCAGCCTCTTGGTCGGGGTTGCGGTCTTCGGTATTCTGCGCACGGCCACCCGCGACATTTACCGCAGGCTCATGGATAGTGTTGACCCCATACTGGTTCAAAAGGTCCGCGGCGTACTGCTCTCAACTCCCGGCATCGAAGGCATCGAAGCTGTCCATATACGCTGGATTGGACATCAGCTAAGAGCGGAGGCAGATATCCTGTCCGACGCAAACCTGAGCCTTGTGGAAAGCCATCTCATCGCAGAAGATGCTCACCACCGGCTTCTCCACGAAATTCCGCGTCTTTCGGAGGCCGTGATTCACACGAGTCCCATGCATCGCGATGGAAACTCAGCGCACCCAAATATCGCACACCACTTTCCCCAGAACCCTCCCGTCGCCTGACGGTCGCGAACGTCAATAAATCAGCCTGCGACTAAGAGTTCTTCGACCTCGACTAATCAATGGCGGTCTGATAGTCTCCTCGTAGCGAAGCGATAACGGCCGGATGCACCACCTTACCGTGGGAAACGTTCAGTGAACCCGCGATACGTTCCGAGTTAGGATCCTTTGCCAAATCGATGAGTCTCGGAATCACCGCCGCCGAAAGCGCTCTGGATGATGTCCTTGGGTACTGCCCTGGAACATTGGTAACGCAGTAGTGAATCACCCCCGCTTCGACATAAGTCGGATTTGATAGAGAAGTCGGGCGCGAAGTCTCAACGCACCCGCCCTGGTCTATCGCTAAATCGACAATTACCGATCCTGGCCTCATCGATTCGACCTGGTCTTTGGTGACTACAACGGGTGCCCTGGCACCTGTCACCAAAGCGGCTCCGACTACCAGATCGGCGTTAACCACTGCCTCTCCAACGTTGTGATGATTCGAATACAAGGTGGAAGTCACGATTCCCCTTTCATGGACTTCCAATAGCCGCTCAAGGTCGACATCAACCCCGGTGACCTCAGCATCCATGCCTCTGGCACCACGCGCCGCCATAGTACCGACAACTCCCATTCCAATGACCACAACCCGTGCCGGAGGCGCACCAGCGGCACCCCCAAGCAAGGTGCCAGACCCCTCTGCGAGGTGAAATGCCCCGACAATTGCGGCCGCCCTGCCCGCTATCTCACTCATCGGCGCCAACAATGGCAGGCCTTTTGGCCAGGTCAGAGTTTCGAAAGCGTATGCTTCGACCCCTGAGTTGGCAAGCGCCTCAGCAAGCGCTGGTCCGGCAGCAAGGTGCAGATATGCAAAAAGCTGAAGACCAGGCCTTAAATATGCCCATTCCGATGGTTGGGGCTCTTTGACTTTACAGACCAAATCTGCCGACCACACCTCCGCGGCAGTATCGACTATCCGTGCGCCAACCAAGGCGTAATCCTGGTCTTTGAAACCAGAACCGAGACCGGCACCCTTCTCGACAAGGGCCACAAGACCAGAATGGACCAACATCTTGACCGCGCTTGGATCGAGGGCAACCCGCCTCTCTCCATCCTTTATCTCTCTGGGGAGTCCAATTGTCTGCGTCATTCAAATTCCTCCTTCAACAAGAACTCGAATCCGCGATTTCCAAAAGAGACCGCGGTTTCCGCCTCGACACAACCGGCTCCGTTAAACTGCAACTGAACCTATTGAGGCCAAATCTACCACCGCTAATCCGATGTAGACAGTGACAGATCAGCTCCATTGAGGCTGGCGTTCCAAGATATTTCAGCTTCTCACCCAACGCAAAGGAAATGAAATCGCCGTAAATCCGGCGAGCAAAACAGCCATCTTCTCCAACACCCACGGAGAGTACGCTTGCAAATCGCATTAGGAACCTTCACCTCAATCAAAACGTAAAGTGAGTGCCCAAACTTACCCGGGGTATCCTCTTCCATTTGCTGCTCAGGGTGTTGGATATGCGATCCGATTCATGGCGCACGATTTGAAAAACTCTTGGCAAGCCGGGCTACCAGCAACTCAATCGCCAATTCTGGCGAGAGCCCTCCCTCTCCCTTTATCTGACGATCCGCCTGCGACATCCAGACAAATGCCTGGGCCAGCCTGGCAGGTCCCAAAGCTCTGGCGCTGGCAATCATCTTTCTGATCACGAACGGCGGTTTATTGAATTTGTTATCCCTTGCTCTTAGTCTGGCCAGAGCTTGTTCGGTATCGTGAATATTGGTCCCGGAGACAACCGCAAGTTCAATAAACCTTCGCTGTAGGATCGCGAGGACAACTAAGGGGTGTTTCTTTCCGGCCCTCATGAGCCTCCAGAGCATATCCAGGGCCTGACCCACTTTGCCAGCTTCTACGGCATCTGTGAAATCCCAAGGAGCCACATCACCAGGCGTCGGCAAATACATTTCGAGCGTTTGAGTATCTACCGTAGCACCCTCGCCAAGACTTGCCTTCAGCAACTCCAGCGTGGGAATTGCCTGTGCCACATCCTCACCTAACGTCTCGGCCAAACGCCTAAAGGCGTCCGGGCTAAAGTGCAGACCCGACTGGTGAACCTCGTCGCCAAGAAAGCTCGACTTTCCACCTTTGCTGTTGAGGGAGCAGTCGATCAGGGATCCCTTGCCGGAGAAGAAAGCTTTGAGTTTTGAATCAACAGTCCCTGAGAAGTTGGCCAGCACAAGGCAGTTGTCCCCCGTATAAGAGTTAAGCGCCGAAAGCAGGGCTTCGGCCTCCTCTGCACTTAGCTCAGAGGGATCTCTCAATGTGATGAGAGCGGCCGGGGAGAACATATAGTTCTGAGACATGGCGCTGACTATGTCCTGGACAGAGCACTCTCCTCCTTGAAAGCTGATCTTCTCGACGGCAAAGCCGAAACGGTGCTCCAACTTTTGAACAACTTCCTCCAGAGTCTTGTACACCAGTTCCGGCTCGTTGCCAACAATAAGGGTAAGACTTGAAATCACATCCCCAACTGATGCCATATCATTCCTTGGGCAGCCAGGCTGGCGGATATCCAGCTGCAATCGCGGCAATCGCATCGACAACCTGACGCGTTCCAGCCACGTCATGCACCCTGAAAACTTTTGCACCCTGAACTGCTCCGATTGCTGCAGCCGATAGTGAGCCTGTGCGCCTCTCTGATATCGTCTTACCAAGCACTTCCCCAACAAAACCCTTGTTGGAAGCTGAGATAAGAACTGGATACCCAAGACTGCACAACTCATGAGTGGACAAGAGTAGCTCCATCGACTGAACCGTAGTCTTTCCAAGGTCGAAGCCGGCATCGACAAGAATGCTCTCAGGAAGCACTCCGACACCTACCGCCTTTTTGACCCTATCTAAGAGAAATTGTTTCACCTCACCCTTTAAATGCTGGTAAACCGGGTTGGGATCGGCGACTCTTGGAACAAGACGTATGTGCGTTGCCACCACCGCACCACCATATTTTGCAACGCTCTCAAGATAACCCGGAGACCCAAAACCTGAGATGTCGTTTCCAAGGGAGGCACCTGCCTTCATGGCCTCTTCTATGACGCGGGCGTTCCACGTGTCCACACTCAACGCAACATCAAAACGAGCCCGCAAAAGTTCAATGGCCGGAATTACCCGATCCAGTTCCTCCGTCTCTGAAATCTCGGGACCGGGACCGGCCTTCACTCCCCCGACATCAAGAATGTCGGCACCCTCTTCGACAAGGCGCTCGGCACGAGACAGAAACGCATCTAGCTCGAAGTACTCTCCATGATCAAAAAAAGAGTCGGTGGTGCGATTGAGAATCCCCATGACAAGGGACCTTTGCTCCAGATCAAATTGATGGTCTCTAAGTTTGAGCAGCATCCGAAGAGCTAGAAAAGCCTTGAGGTAAGCGCCTTGCGATACTGTGCCACCTTTGGGTCGGCAGCATCGAAGGTGGCAAGCAAGTCAAGATACTCTTTCCTTGCCTGATCATCTTCGCGTACTGAACTCAAGAGCTCGTTCAAGCGAGCCTCCACCTCATCCTGGGACGAAAAGCTGATGTCATTTGACAGTAGCCGGGCCTTTGCAGCCAGCTGATGCAGCTCATCAGTTTCAGGCACTCTGGACAGCAGTTCCAGAGCCGCGTCGTATTCGCCTTTGTCAATTTTCAAACTGGCCAACTTTGCAATTGCTCCGACATGACCCGGATCAAGTTCTAGCGCATTCAACAAACTCTCTTCATCGTCGGCCTCAACGAGCAAGTCGGCGGGAGACTCAACAGGAGACAACTTCTCAACCCAGGCCCGAATCTGCTCCTCCGGCAAAGCGCCAATGAAAGAGTCGACGATCTTTCTGTCCTTGAGGGCGAAAACAGCAGGAATCGACTGAACTCTGAAAGCCTGCGATATTGCCGGATTCTCGTCAACGTTAACCTTGACAAGCGCAACACGGCCCTGGGTCTCATCAATGACCTTCTCAATCATCGGGCCCAGAGTACGACAAGGGGCGCACCACGGCGCCCACAAATCAATGACCACAGGAACTTTTTCGGACAAATCCAAAACGTCAGTCTCAAAGGTAGCATCGGTAGCTTCAATCATGCATTAAGCATATTCCATTCCGTCTCGCTACACCTCAATAGGCTGCTGCGCCGGTCGGACGGCTCAATATGTGTATCAAGATTCACCAACAAGGTCATCGAATCACTAAATCAATATCCCACTAGTGCAGACTTACTTCACCGGTGGCATCAGATGACCAAACAGAAGAGTAGACGGACTTGCCACCCGAATAGAACGTCAGCTGAACCGGGGAGTTGCAGGCGGTGTTACAGGTACCGCGCACCTTTCCCAGGGGCAGTACAAAAAATGACCAGCCGTCAAGCTTTGCTGGTAACACCTTCATTTGCTGCGCCGAACTCCCTTGAACTTGCGCCCGAAATGAAGTGACAGAAGCGGGCATCAGTCCAAACACAAACCGCTGTCCATTTTCAGCGGTCTGAAGCGCAATAGTTGGCGAGACCCTGGTGGACGAGAACCATTTTCCGTTCTGGAACTCTCCAGAATATCCGAGATCCACCCAAAAATCCCCTTTCTGCATGTCCGCCGACAGTGCCCAGTGGTGACCGGAAACCACCCCCGAAGCAAGTTCCACCCCTCCCGCTGGGACCATCGTTGAATCTATCGGAGGTGATCCACTTACGCCGGCCGCACAAGCACCGCTTCCAAGAGACTGGCCATCGACGATGCAGTTGCCAATCGAAGGATTGTAGGCAATTCCATTGGCAACCTGGCGTAACACTGAAAGAGTCAAACCCTCGCCCAACAGCGTAAACATCACACCTTGCCGCTCGATCCACTGTAGGGATGTAGCTGGGTACAGGTTTCTCAAAGAGTGTGAGTTAGAGAATACCGGTCCCTGGGGTTGGTTTTTGATAGCTGTGAAAGCAGTGCGGCATATAGGGTCGATTTGACTCCTTGGGGCACTCACGGGACCGCTGCAGCTAATACTCTGACGCTTTTGACCATTGACATAACTGGTGCTCACCTGGCCAGAAACGTGATCGAAATAATGCACGGCTAGAGCCTCATGACCTCTGACGCTTGTAAAGGCATACTCTGCCGACGAGGTCGAACTCAGCGATTGAGGAAGTTTCTGCTCAGACAGTGCCTGCTCAATCGTTAGACTGACCTGTGCAGGACCAACCGCGGAGTTGCCTTGGTAAACGATCGTCCTCAAGTAGTCCGCCGGAGTCGTCGTCTTGTTTACGCGTTCATCCGACACCAGCTGAAATCCAGAAGGAAGATATCCAAACTTCACCTCTTTGTCCAGCAGATGGGGTGGGCCAGGGGTCGTGAAACTAGTGAACTGGGAATTTGAAACAAAATCTGACTTTCCAGTTCCAACGAGTGCAACCACCAGTATCACGAACGACAGAGTTCCGAGCCCAACGATCGACACCCGCCGCCTCAATCTCCTTTTCCTAGCACGGAATCTGACTTCATCCACGGGCAGCGCCAACTTGGCCATTTCAGCCAAAAGGACATCTGACATTTCATATAGTTCTGACATTGCACCGATCCTCTTGGCCGCCATCACGAAAATCCATCATTTCGCCAAGCCTCTCATGAGCCGCGCGCAGTGTCTGAGAAACAGTCCCACGGGTTATTCCAAGCACCGCGGCAATCTGACCTTCAGTCAGGTCTCCAATGTATCTCAGAACCACCACCTCTCTTTGACGTCTCGAAAGACCGTTCACCATCTGCCAGATCTCGTGGAAGGTTGACGGAAACACTGACTCTTTAAAGTGAATATTCGAAGGGCCAAAAACCCGATTCGCACGCCTGGATTGACGGCGAACAAGGTTGAGAGCCACCCTATAGGTCCACCCGGCAGGTGAATCCAGTGATCTCACCTTGGACCATCTGTCATAGGCCCTGACAAAGGCCTCGTCGACTGCCTCTTGTGCCACATATACGTCGCCAGTCACCAATGCAAGTGTTGACAGAATTCGAGGATGCTCCGCCGAGTACCATGATTCAAATTCAGAGTCATCTTCGTTCTTCACAACCTGTTAAGCCTTTGAACGACCCATTTTGCTGAGGTAAATTCCAAAATTCCGTATCGGCCCAAGTCCGACCGCTGGCCCAAACTTACTCCACCATCAAACTTTTTCACATCCAGCACCCGGAAGTTTGGACCTCCTGATGGGCTCTCTCGGCCTCAACTCGGCTGCAAACGACAGTGCTCGCCAATGGAGACAATTCTGAGACCCCCTGACGAGGACACATAAAGGCCTTTGGTTTGTCAGCTCTGGTCCAAGTGGGCTCAGTTACCTCAAAGATGGCCAGGTACGGCTTGAATAATGCCCCTAATCAGGTGGTCGCAAACGACATACAAATCGTCCTGCCCAGGTTGAAAGAATTAGGGAACAACATCAATCAAGACTTTTCGGCCCAATACTTCAGACCTAGATGACCAGTGAGATCATCTTCGGCAACTTGACAATCGTCTTCCTGACTGTTTGACCGTGCAACGCTTGCTGCACCTTTAAAGAAGCCAGTGCAAGGTAAACAGCAGTCTGCTCATCTATTCCAGAATCGACCTCTATCTTGTCTCTCACCTTGCCATTTACCTGGATAACCAAGGTTTCCTTTTCCGACTTCACCAGATCTGGGTCTGGAGTTGGCCACTTTTGAGCATGAACTAGTCCGCCGTTGCGCCTTTCCCAAATCTCGGCAGTGATGTGGGGAGCCATAGGGGCCAACAACATGATAAGGGTGTCAACCGCAAAATCGAAGGTTTCGACCTGGGCGCCGTTCCCCGCATAGCGGTAAAGCGAATTGGTGAACTCCATCATGGCGGCAACAGCAGTATTGTACGACCATCGCTCGTAGTCCTCTGAGACCTTGGCGATTAGCCTGTGCGCCAGCCGAAGGATTTCCCTATCGGAATGGTTGGTTTCACGATTGACGACCTTCACAGTGACCCCAGGGAAACTCTCCGCGGTTCCAAGAGAAATTCTCCATACACGGTTCAGGAATCTGAAACAGCCGTCGATAACGTCATCCGTCTGTTCCGACCAGTCGAAGTCATCCGCAGGTGGACCAACAAAAAGATGGAATAAGCGAAGAGAGTCGGCACCGACGGTATCGAAGTACCTCTGGGGTGCTACCAGGTTACCCTTGGACTTTGACATCTTCGATCCACCCAAGCGGATCATCCCTTGGGTAAATAGTCTCTTGAATGGCTCTCTTATATGATCTGGAACATACCCCAGATCAGCCAAAGCCTTAGTGAAGAATCTTGCGTACATGAGGTGCAGTATCGCGTGCTCAATTCCTCCTATGTACTGATCGACAGGCATCCAGGCTGCGACTGCTTCTTTCGAGAAAGGTGCTTCATCTTCCGTTGGATCACAGAATCTCAGGAAATACCAGGATGAGTCCACAAAGGTGTCCATTGTATCTGTTTCACGAATTGCGTCTCCACCACATTTTGGACAAGCAGCGAATTTGAAAGTCGGATGAACCGCGAGCGGAGACTCACCTGTGGGAAGAAACTCAACATCGTCGGGAGCAAGGACAGGCAATGCCTCGAGGGGTACGGGAACCAGGCCACACCTTGGACAATTGACGATTGGAATCGGACAACCCCAGTATCTCTGTCTCGAAACGAGCCAATCTCTCAGCCGATACTGGATAGTACTCCCCCCTACTCCCGCCTCGGTCAGGAATTGGGTTGCCTTTGCCTTTGCTTCATCCACTTCCAGCCCATTGAGCCAATCTGAGTTGATCTTCGAACCCGATCCGGTATAGGCCTCCCCTGCAAAATCGTCCGGAGGTTGCACGGTTCTAATCACCGGAAGTCCATACAATTTCGCGAAGTCGTAATCTCTTTGATCCTCACCCGGTACAGCCATAATCGCTCCCGTGCCATACCCCATTAGGACATAGTCGGCGACATAGATGGGCACTTCCTTCCCAGTGAACGGGTTGACGGCATAGCTTCCGGTAAATACACCTCTTTTGATCTTGGAGGTGACTTCCGTCGATTGGCGTTCGATCTCGCTTCGATCAGAAGCTTCAACCCGAAAGGCTTCGACCTCAACCTTGAATGCGTCCTTCGTGAGAACCTCAACCAATGGGTGCTCCGGAGCAATCACCGCATAGGTCATTCCAAATGTTGTGTCCGGCCTTGTTGTAAAGACCTCAAGAAAGAAGTCGTCTGACCCTGCAATCGCCATCTTGAACTTTGTCCCTTGGGACTTACCGATCCAGTTGCGCTGCATTGTCTTGACACGCTCAGGCCACTCAAGGTTATCAAGATCGGATAGAAGTTCTTCTGCATAACGTGTCGTCGCCAAAAACCACTGTTCCAAGTCCCGTTTAACCACTTGGTCCCCAGATCGCTCGCAAGTTCCGTCAGCCAGCACCTGCTCATTGGCAAGGACCGTCTGACAACCTGGACACCAGTTGACCGGAGCATTCTTTTTATATGCCAGACCCGATTCGAAGAACTTGGTGAAGATGAACTGGCTCCACTTTATGTAGGACGGATCGTGGCTCTTTACTTCCCTTCGCCAGTCATATACAGCACCCAACTTCTTAACTGATTCCTTCAGTTCGTCGATCCTCGCATTAGTAAAAGTCCTTGGATGAACACCAGTCTTAATCGCAGCATTCTCCGCCGGAAGCCCGAAGGAATCGAAACCGAATGGGGAAAGAACCGCCTCACCGCGCATCGTCCTGTATCTGACGATCAAGTCACCGAAGGTGTAATTTCTCACGTGTCCCTGATGGGCAGCGCCTGATGGATATGGATACATACACAGGACATATGCCTTAGGTCGCGGATCGTCATTATCGACCTGGTACAGTCCCTCGGTATCCCACCGTGCTTGCCACTTTGCCTCAATCTCTTTTACGTTGTACGAATCCGCCATCTGGTCCAATCACCTTGGTCTGCAATTAGTAAATTCTGCACCTTCAAGCTAGTTGCTCATGCTTGAACAGGCTTTGTCTCCTAAACCAAGAATATCGTCCGGGATGGAAGAACAAATCTGTATTGTGTAGATGAGGCAGTTAGCAACTATCTGCACTATTGTGATCTAAGTCTTTGCGGGGGCGTAGCTCAGCTGGAAGAGCACTTGACTGGCAGTCAAGAGGTCGTGGGTTCGAGCCCCATCGCCTCCACCGCAAACTAGCAGGTCAGAGATTGTTTTATCCAAAATCATTGAAA
>JAJYDM010000097.1 GCA_021777475.1 Actinomycetes bacterium
CTGACACCGGCGCAACTGGAAATCCGCTCTATTTTGCCGCTGGTGATGCACTCAATGGCGGGGCTACTGTGGTCGAAGCCGTAAGAATGGGGAAAAAGGCGGCAGCCGGCATTCATTTCAGACTGTCAGAGCAAGGAAATGCCAGTTGAACCGTCTGACAATAAAAATTGCGGGAGAGGCCCCATCGCGTCTTGGTGCTGAAACGGTGGTTCGATACAAACAGGATGGCGCATCTTTGACTTTCCGTCGAAAGCAATGCAAAGAGCTGTCTCCTCTGCGTCGAAGTCTGTCCGGCGAAGATACTCGGGCTGGACAAGGATGACCTGATTTACGCAACTGATATCAGCAAATGCATCTTCTGCGGTGCCTGCGCTAGACGGTGTCCTGACTTCGTCTTCGTGATTGATACTGGGAAAGGTGACGGATGAACCCGGAGCCAAACAGCCACATGCAAAAGCTGGTGATGGGGAACGAAGCGGTTGCGCTCGGAGCAATTGCGGCAGGATGCGACTTTTTCGCTGGCTATCCAATTACTCCCGCCACCGAGATTCTGGAAGAGATGGGCAAGATGCTTCCCCCGCGTGGGGGCGTTTTGCTGCAAATGGAGGACGAACTCAGCGCAATGGCGGCGGTGATCGGGGCAGCCTGGGCAAGGCCTCGATCACGCAGCCCCATGCGTCATTGTCGATTCCCAGAGAGGTAGCCCCTCCACAGGTCTGCCTACGCTGGCCTCGCAGGGCGATATCGTGTAGGCACACTTTGGAAGTCATGGCGATCGGCCCACCGTAGTGATCACGGCCACTGCCGTCAATGACTGTAATGAGTCGACAATCCTCGCCTTCAAGACGGCAAGGAAGCACCGGCTTCCTGTTGTGCTGCTCATCGACGCGGTTATAGCCCACATGAGGGAACCGGTTGAACTGCCGCCGCCATCTCCGCAAAGAGCGGTTTTCCCAGAGATTGACGCGGACGCCCCCCGATTTGGAGATGTAGCGTTCGTCCCCTTTGGATATGGTCCAATCACCGTCGTAACCGGCCTGTCGCACCAGGCCAACGGTCTGGCCGAAACCCAAACGGGGAACTCACACAGAACAGATGATCCGCACCACCATCGAGAACCTCTGCAACGACCCAGAGATAAAGAAAACCTGGGTTTCCAGATATCAGCTTGACGACGCGGACATTGCCATAGCGGCATACGGTATAACCGCCCGCGCTGCGCGAGAGGCTGTCGACATGCGCAGAGAGGACGGCGTCAGGGCCGGGCTTTTGGACCTGAAGGTACTCTGGCCGTTCCCAAACCAGATTCTCAGACAAACTGCGGCAAAGGTGGGGAGTATCGTGGTCCCTGAACTCAACCTCGGGCAGATGGTCATTCCGCTCAAGGCAGCCGTCAAGTAGCATCCCGCCGTCCATTCCCTCAATCTCGCCGACGGTACCCTACTGACGCCCGAAGACATCGCTGAATTCGCCGCCAAGCAAGCTCGCTCCGCCAAGGATGCGGCAAATGCCCAAGCTGAGTCTTGATGTTGACAAGTACCTGAGAACCCAGGTGCTTCCCACGGTCTGTTGCCCTGGATGCAGAAACGGAAACACTGTCGAGGGGCTGGCCACCGCGTTTTCCCGCATGAACATCGATCCGAGAAAAGTGGTGGTTGTAAGTGGTATCAGCTGCTCCGGACGAACACCTTTCTATGTGAACTCCAACGCCATGCATACAACACACGGACGCGCACTCGTATACGCGAACGGTCTGAAGATGGCCCAACCCGAACTTATGGTCGCTGTGACGATGGGCGACGGTGACACCCTGGCAATAGGCGGGAACCACTTCATCCACACGGCCCGGCGAAACATCGACCTTACCGTGCTGGTGTACAACAACGGCATCTCTGGAATGACCGGCGGACAAGTTGCCCCCACAACCCCAATGGGATCAGGGACCACCACATCGCTCCTTGGTAGCATCGACAGAACCTTTGACACGGTCGACCTCGCGCTGGCCGTGGGCGCAACCTATGTGGCCCGAACCACAACATTCGACATGCAGGAGATTCCCCTCCGGATTCAGGAGGCCATCGCTTACCCCGGATTCGCCGTGGTCGGAATCATAGGCCAATGCCCCACATACTACGGACGACTGAACCAGCTAGGTGACGCCACGGACATGCTCATATGGGAACGCGACAGAACCGATGGAGTCCCCGCAAAGATGCTGAAAAAGGAAGAGCTGTTGGGTCCGCTTGGAACCGGGGTCTTCAGGACTGAGAGAACCACCGAGTTCACCGAGGCTTACAAGAACCGTTGCGCCCGATCTGGAGCCAGCTATGGGCACAGTTAAACGAGACCAGATGCGAATCAGACTGGCTGGCAAAGGTGGTCAGGGCATAATGCTTGGCCGCGCCATTCTCGCCGAGGCGGCGATGCTCGATGGCCTCAAGGTGGCGCGAACACAGGAATATGGCCCGGAAGCCCACCTCGGTGCCACCCAAGGGCCGACCTCATCATTTCAAAGCGTCAGATAGCCTTCCCGAGGTTCACCGGCCTGACTTCCTGCTTTGTCTCTCACGGCGAGCCTATCTGCGCTACGCCAAAACCCTGGCGGCAAATGGGGCCAGATCGCAGAAGAGGAGATGGGCGTTTCACCACCAGTGACGTACATGCCTCTGCGAACAACCGAGCTCAGCTTGGGAAGTGAACTCTACACCAATATCATCGGCCTCGGAGCACTTGCCGCGCCGAGCGGGGCAGTGGCCAAAGAGTCGCTGAAGAGTTCGGTCCGTTCCAGGGTCAAAGCGGAAACAGTTGAAGACAATTTTGCCGCTCTTGATCTCGGCTACGAACTCGCCTCAAATTAAGCGCTGCCAATCTGGCGGTTTCACTACGCGGCGCCTAACACGCAGACGTGCCGGCGATATGCCCCTCCAGGCTTCACTCAGGGTAGCGAAGCGCTCTATTCATTCGCCCCCTGAACTTCGCGGTCGACATGGCTGTCGAATGCCGGGTGATCTCTCGACAATTCGGATCTTCCAATTGGGATAATGGCGGTCACCACCGTCCCACCCTCGAGAGAAGACTTTACCTCCAGATGGCCACCAAGCAGCCGCGCCCTTTCCCGCATTCCTACAACGCCGAGATGCTCACCCACGTGCTCGTCAAGCTTTTCAGGTTCGAACCCTTGACCATTGTCGGTGATTTCCAGCCGCAGCACGTCGGTATCGAAGTTGACCCGAACGGACAAAGCAGCTGCGGCAGCGTGGCGAGCCACGTTGTTTGCCGACTCCTGGACAATGCGAAAAGCCCCAAGCTCTACTTCCGATGGAAGCCGAAACGCGGTGCCGGTCACTTCGAGGGAGACGAGGATTCCGGTCTGATCCTCAAGATCCGCGCACAGGCTCTTCAGCGCAGGAACAAGCCCGAGCTGGTCCAAAGCCGGAGGCCGGAGTCCAGTTGAAATCGCCCTCAGACCGGTCGCAGCGTCCAAGACATGCTGGCGCAACTCGAGCAAAGTGTCTTCGAGATTGGCCGGAGCGACTTCGTCTTCCGCTAAGGTGGCCAGCCGTCTAGCTAGGTGCATGAGGACCTGAAGCGGCTCGTCGTGGAGTTCCCGGGACAGCCGCAGGCGCTGCTCCTCTTCGGCCCGAACCACCAGCTCCGCATAGTGTCTGATACGCCTTCCCTCACTACGCTCCCGGGTGATATCCTCCAGGACTACCTGGATGGCCCTGTCTCCGCTGCCCGTTGTCAAGCGGACCAGATCGACTCTGTAATCGTGTCCATCATCCAAGCTGATAACCCTGCCTGACTGATCCTCAGAGAGTATGTCTATGCCGAGCACCTCTTTGTCAAAGCGCCCAAGAACACCGGATCCAAAGGCCACTTGGGAGGCATAATTCGCATCCATGATGGCACCTAGCTCATCGAAAAGAAGAATCGGAGCGCTGTTGGCGTTGAACAGCTGCCTGTAGCGCTCTTCCGCCGCCGCGAGCTCGACAGCCGCGCTCTCTACACGTGCCCGGGCCATCCGCTCAGCCTCCACCCGCTGACCCACGAAGAACCCCACCGCGTCGACCAGTATCAGGCTGATCAGGTCGCTTCCAGTATGGCCCCTGTCATTCGATAGCAGAAGATCGGGCAGCCACAGAATGCTCGCCCAAATACCTGTTGCCGCAGAGCCGGAAAGGCCGTATCTCAGCGCGGCATAGCCGACTGGGACTATCAGAAGCGCAACCGGTATGCCGTCTGGGAAAGCCGGATGCTGGCCGAATTCAACATCCACAAAAAGATGAAAGGCGGCAATAAAAATCACCGCGCCTTGGAGAAGCCAAAACTGCAGCTCGTACAAGGGAGGATGGACTGCACGGCGCAATACCGTCATGTAGTCAGCGCGAGTCGGTCGGCTCATCGCGTTCGTCCAACGGTATTAGATGGCGGCTTAGCGCGTAAAGCGCAGCCTCGGTTCTGGAAGTGGCCCCAAGTTTCGCAAGAACGTTGGACACGTAGCCCTCCACGGTACGCAGTGTTAAACCAAGATTGTTGGCGATACCCTTGTTGGTCAATCCTTTGCCCAGCAGACGAAGAACATCGATCTCCCTGGGAGTGAGCTTTGCCTCATTTACTTCGTGACTCGCTTGGCGGCGGTGGGCTAAACGCAGAGAAATCGAGCCGCTCAAGACAAAGTCACCGCCAGCAACTGTGCGTACGGCATCGACTAATTCCCGTCCTGTGGCCGTCTTCAACAAGTATCCCGCCACGCCCAACTCGAGCGCCTCTGCAACATAGGCATAGTCGTCATAGGCACTCACTACCAGGACTCTGATCGTCGGATGCTTGAGGGCCACAAGCCGCGCGACTTCAAGACCACTCATGTCCGGAAGGTTGACATCCAAAAGCGCCACGTCAACCCCGAGGCGATCGAAAAGCAGGTTGGCCTGTGCACCAGTTGAGGCCTGACCGACCACTGTCATATCTGCTTCTCGCTCCAGCAGTTGCACCGTGCCCTCACGCACCAAGGCATGATCGTCGACTATCAGCACCCTTATCTGACCATGCTCGCGCATCGAACTGGTATGGGGGTTAACGAGCGAATCCACGGAACGATCCAAAATTAGTATCCATTAGAGGTCCACCAGCTTCTTAGGCACATCAAGTACCCCTTTATCATCTATAGCCATGTGGATAATCAATCGACACTCTCGATACTACCCACATGCGCTCTCCGACACCAACTTCGCGAACTTTAGGAGCAGACGGTTTCACTAAACCAAGACCTTCAACAGCACCTGTTAGATGATGAGGAAGTGGAAGGCCATCACGCCAACAACGCAAATCGGTTTGGTTTCGAGACTGACTGCAAATGTCGCCTATCTCAGTCCACGCTCCTTCGTCAATGCCCCGGCCGACCAATAACATCCATCACAATCAGGTTCCGATGTTGACATTACAGAGTCATCAACGGAACTTTTCGGTGACCCTTACCGAGTTCATTCTACCGAGAAATTCTCCTATGCCACTTGCGAAGCGGTCAAGACCAGGGAATACGGGTACCACCACCGTGGAATTTCGTAACGGTCCCGGTGTATATCGCGTTACTCGGGTACCTGGCAAAACTTAAACTTTAATTATGTTCAGAATGCAAACCAGAGAGTTAGAGACAGGATCAACGAAATTGATCGTTGCCCATCGAAAGACTTTCATCTCATCGCCATTCTGGACTCTGGGGGATGGGGGGCAACACGATCCCTTGAACAAAGAGTTAAGCGGAATTCTCAAAAATATACTCATTTCCCCTGGAGACGCTGAAGTTGCACTTCACCCGCTTAACCAGGATGAGCACCGGACTGTGCCATTGCAATTTGATGGCAGAGTTCACGCAATTCCTGGTAAAAGCGGCGGCCCACTTCGCATCGGCTGGGACAGTGAAAAGAAAGAAGGCCAAAATGAGACGCAAGACGTTTGATACTCTGGTTAGTCTTACTGGAATGCTGTTGGTCGTTGTCCTGATCGTGGCTGGCGCACTGCTGACCTGGGGTCATGTCTACATCAACAACGAGGTATACACTCAGCTCTCTTCGCAGAAGATCTACTTCCCTGCCGCAAACAGCCCGGCTGTCGCGGCACCTGAGTTCTCGGCGATGAAGCAGTACGGCGGACAGCTGCTGACCACAGGCGCGCAGGCTGAGGTATATGCGGACCACTTCATTGCTAATCACCTCAAGGCAGTTGCCGGTGGCAAGACCTATGCCCAGCTGTCGAGCGAAGCCCAAAGCCAGCCGAACAACACCACACTGGCAAACCAGGTGAACACCCTGTTCAAGGGTGAGGCCCTTAGGGGAATGCTGCTAAATGCCTACGCGTTTGGGACAATCGGAACCATTATGGGCTTTGCGGCAATCGGAGCCTACATTGCAGCGGCAATCATGCTGGTTCTGTCGATACTCGGTCTCTACCACGCCCGTAAGGCGGATCCGGCGGATGAGATCCTCACCGGAGCCCCAAAAAGCGAGCGTAGCTACCAGTCCGTAGGAGCCAATGCCTAATCTGCAGCACAGGTAAAGCTGTAAATTCTTAACTCCAACTCATCCTGGTCTTATCTCTCACAAGAGATCCGTACACTGACCAGGATGAGTTGTTTTCGCATCTTGAAGAGTTCCAGTGGCGCGAGCGCGTCTTGACCGGCGTGGGTATACGATTCGGAAGTTTGCCGGTCAAACCAGTGATCTAACCATGGGATCCTAACTCCTTGTATCACGTCCACCACGGCTCATACCCGCATCTGACTGCGCGTACTTTGGCCGACCCGTTCAATCCGTGAATTCTTTCAAATTATTATAAAAAAAGTCGGGTTTTAATTTCCTAATTCTCTAATTCCTGACTATAGTGATAAGAATTATGGGAATTAGAACACAACTATCGCAAACCTTTACTTTCCCGAACCC
>JAJYDM010000016.1:0-13910 GCA_021777475.1 Actinomycetes bacterium
GCCCCATGTGCTCTGTCAGTTCTCTGATTAGAGGGCGTCAGTGCCTCTCTCGTTGGTTCTCACCCGGACCAATTCATCGATTGGAACCACCCAAATTTTTCCGTCACCAATCTTGCCGGTTTGGGCCGCGGCAACGATCGTGTCTACGACTTGGTCTGCCATGGCGTCATCTACCGCTATCTCGATGCGGACCTTTGGCACGAAGGACACCTGATATTCCGCCCCTCGGTAAACCTCGGAGTGCCCGGATTGACGGCCATAACCCTGGGCTTCGTTAACGGTCATTCCTTTGATCTCAAGACGATCAAGGGCCTCTTTCACGTCATCAAGTTTGAAAGGCTTGATGACAGCCACGATGAGCTTCATTATTCTCCTTTGCAATGTTTCTTAAGACTCAACGACATTGAGCCAACTCCAAGACCAGACCGCTAATGGACGGGTAGCCGCTCTTAGCTTCCGGGACGTTAATAAGTCCCTGTTGCCCCTTACCACCTGACATGGGTAGCACCATTGTCAAGTTTCTAGCTTTAGCAAATATCCAGGAAAAGGCGAAGAATTGCCTTGAGCCTGATGTTATCGCGGGAACGCAAGGCCGGAGCAGACCCACATGGATTTGACATGACAATTCCTGCTTTCCCGCAAGACCCCTCAGGCGATGGGCATTATCGCCTGAGGGGGTTGCAGGGGTTGCAGAAGGTTGGACACTGCCGAGAAGGTGTACCTCACGGGTAGGCATCCTTGCTCGGTTGATACCAAGAGCCGTCGCCGCAATGGCTATGAGAGCCAGGATCTCCCGATGGATGAGAACAGCCGTGTCTCCGCCAGTTTGCGGACTAAGAAAAAATGTCATAAGCGCCGCAAAAGCGAGAAGGGCCTCAATAGGGCCAAGCAAGTGGTATCTGCGCAGAGAATTCTCTATCGTCAACCCGCATCTGGGTGGACGATTCTCTGTGTATGCCTTGAGCGCCAAAGTGGAACTTGTGGAAGTCCACCTGGTTCCAACGGAGCTAGAATGCATTGCTCAGCCCTTCTGATTGTCTACTTTGTTTCGTAGCTGACCACACCATTGTGGATTTACACGAGGAAATTCCCGCGTCAGTACCACTACAAGCTAGACAGGGCTAAGTTTCAGAATTGAGTACGGACTGTTACCACATTGTTAAAACTGGAATTGGCGCACAGGTCTAGACGGCATCAGTGCCTCTCTCGTTGGTCCTTACGCGAACCAGTTCTTCGATCGGGACGGTCCAAAGTTTTCCATCTCCGATCTTGCCAGTTTGGGCCGCAGCAACTATTGTATCGACGACCTGGTCTACCATTGAATCATCCAAGGCAATCTCGATCCGAATCTTGGGAACGAATGACACCTGGTACTCGGATCCGCGGTAGATCTCAGTATGCCCCGATTGACGGCCATAACCCTGAGCCTCAGTCACCGTCATTCCTTTTATGTTAAGACGGTCGAGGGCTTCTTTTACATCATCCAGTTTGAATGGCTTGATGACAGCGACCACGAGTTTCATGATTCTCCTTAAAAGTCAAGTTCTTAAACCTGGCTGCCCAGTTTGCCTACCAGGTCGACAAGCGCAGATGCTGGCCCTCTTGGAACATAACTTAGTGTCAATCTGTGTCCATTGCAGTCAGAAATTCAAGCGCCCGCCGGCCGATAAGATGTACCGAGCTTTCCTCGGACTTTTCGGTACGAACGTCGGGTGAACTGCGGTCACGCTGCAGCGTAGATGGTCGATCGGCCAGATGGTTCACTGGACCTGTCCTGAGGTGTCAGATGTTTCGGGCCTTTGCTGGGCTCATTGGTTCGCTCGGCAAGGGCGCCAAAGTTGGTGTTCGAGCTCGTTATGCCTAATGTCTCGAGTTTCTTGTATATGGAAATCCAACGGAGCAAAAAGATTATGCCTATTCTCAGCTGGCATTTTGCCATTATTTGCCGATGCGTTTGCACATAGGGTTGAATTTGTGTCTACAATTTGCCACTGTGGATCGTCGATATCGAGTAGTTGTTGCCAAGCCTGGACTTGATGGCCATGATCGCGGTGTGAAAGTGATTGCACGAGCACTGCGTGACGCCGGTTTTGAGGTCATCTATACGGGGCTGCATCAGACTCCCGAACAAATCACTCAGGCCGTGGCACAAGAAGACGCGGATGCGCTTGGCCTGTCACTACTTTCAGGTGCTCACATGACTTTGGTGCCCAAGATCTGTGACTTGCTCAAGGAGCAGGGACTGGGTGACGTTCTGGTCGTGGTGGGAGGCATCATTCCTGATGGCGACATACCGAAACTCAAAGAGATCGGTGTTGCCGAGGTATTCACGCCCGGATCCCCTCTGCCAACGATTTCTCAATGGCTGACCGATGCCCTTGACCAAAGGGAGCGTTCCCTTGGCTGAGGACTTTTCGTGAACGCTTTGTAGATCGAATTACCCATCTGACCAACAACCTCAAGGAGAAAAGGTGGATCTTTTTGAATATCAGGGCAAGCAATTCTTTGCCCAGTACGGCATTCCCACGTCGCCAGGCGGTGTGGCTGACACTGTTGACGAGGCAGTAGCAATTACTGAAAGGGTCGGCTATCCGGCGGTTATCAAGGCCCAAGTGCAAGTTGGAGGCCGCGGGAAGGCCGGCGGCATAAAAATCGCCAACAACCTGCAGGAAGCAAAGATGTATGCAGGCAACATCCTCGGAATGGACATAAAAGGTCATGTCGTGAAGAGAGTGTGGGTTGAGCATGCCTCAGACATCGAAAAAGAGTACTATGCGTCTTTCACGCTTGATAGGAGCGCAAAGCTTCACCTGGCAATGGTCAGCGCTAAGGGTGGTGTCGATATTGAAGAAGTGGCGGCAACGGATCCTGATGCCATAATCAGGTACCACGTCAATCCTCTCGATGGAATCACCATTTCTGAAGCCCGTGACGTTGTGGCTCGAGCTGGAATAGATGAGCCGGCAATTGAGGGAGTCAGCGAAATTCTGGTCAAACTGTACGATGCTTTCGTGAAGGGCGATGCAGATCTGGTCGAAATCAATCCGCTTATTCTCACGCCGGACCACAAGGTTCATGCGCTCGACGCAAAAGTCACGCTTGATGATGCCGCCTCTTTCAGGCACCCAGAGTGGGAGCAGTACCGAGCGACCCAGGAGTACGATGGTCGCGAGAAGCTTGCAAAGGAGCGCGGGCTCAACTACATCGGGTTGGATGGAAATGTAGGCATCATTGCCAATGGTGCCGGGTTGGCAATGTCAACACTGGACGTCGTGAATCAGGTGGGCGGCAAAGCGGCAAACTTTTTGGATCTCGGTGGTGGCGCGGACGCAAACACAATGACTAGTGCGCTCGAGGTAATCAATACAGATCACAACGTGAAGTCGGTGCTTATAAACATTTTCGGCGGAATTACCCGGTGTGATCTGATTGCCAATGGAATCATTGAGGCACTTTCGCGGGTCGAGCTAAAGGCACCTTTGGTGATCCGTCTCGACGGTACGAACGCTCAGGAGGCCCGTACGATCATCGAGCCATATGTTTCTGACAAGCTGATTATCAGGCCAACGATGCTGGATGCGGCTCGCACTGCCGTGAGCATGGCCAATGGAGGAGACGTCAAGTGAGCATTTTCGTTGATAGTAATACAAAAGTGATTGTCCAGGGCCTCACCGGTGGCCAGGGTCGGTTCCACGGCCTTAGGAATCGTGACTACGGTACGAAGGTTGTTGGAGGCGTCACCCCGGGTAAGGGTGGCACCGATGTCGAGGGCATACCGATCTTCGACAGCGTGGAAGAGGCCGTAGTGGCCACTGGTGCAACGGCATCGTTTGTTGTGGTTCCTCCGAGATTTGCAGCAGAAGCGGTCATCGAGGCAGCTAAAGCCGGTATTGCATTTGTTGTCTGCATCACTGAGTTCATTCCGGCCCAGGATGAGGCGAGAATGTATAACACGCTGCGCCGGAACTATCCGGGAACCCGTCTCCTCGGTCCAAACTGTCCGGGCGTGATTTCGCCTGGCCAATCCAACATAGGTATTACATCAGGTGATATTGCACTTGCAGGTGGCCCTGTAGGCATTGTCTCGAGGTCGGGTACCCTCACGTATCAGGCGTTGTATGACCTCAGTCAAAAGGGTGTTGGCCAGACAACGTGCGTCGGCATTGGTGGCGACCCTGTCCCCGGAACCAACTTCATCGACTGCCTCGCGGCGTTTGAGGCGGATCCTGAAACCAAGGCGGTCATCATGATAGGCGAGATAGGCGGCGCAGAGGAGGAGCGTGCCGCTGAATTCATAAAAGAGAAGATGACCAAACCGGTCGTCGCCTACATAGCTGGAGTCACCGCTCCTCCTGGGAAGAAGATGGGACATGCTGGAGCCATAATTTCAGGCTCTCAAGGCACTGCGCAGGCGAAGATGAAGGCTCTCCAAGAGGCCGGAGTGACTGTTGCGAAGAATCCAACCGAAGCTGCAGAACTTATGGTGGAGATAGTCTCAAAGCTTCAGTAGGGCCTCTCGTTCCCGTAAGGAACCACAGGGCGGCCAAGTGGATTCAACCAATTTCCATTTTTGTCGAGACCTAAATATGAGCGATGATCAACAGGCTATGGCCGTAAATCCAAGTAGCCTTTAGCCGTGAGAATTGGGGTTTTGGCGTCGGGAAGCGGTACAATTCTTGACGCGATTCTGGAAAATCGAGTGGAAGTCTCGTTGGTGGTTACTGATAGGCCCTGTCGGGCCATTGAGGTGGCCGCATCGGCCGGAGTTCCATGTCTGGAGATTCCACGAACCAGTTTCGGCAAGGACTTCGATCGCGAAGGCTATAGTGAGCGTGTGGTTGCCGTTCTAGATGACCATGGGATCGACCTGGTTGCGATGGCGGGCTATGGAACAATATTGAGCGCCGTGATGCACCGGCGTTTTAGTGGAAGAATACTTAATACCCACCCGTCACTGTTGCCGTCGTTCCCGGGTTGGCATGCTGTCGACTCCGCGCTCGAATTTGGGGTGAAAGTTACGGGTTGCACTGTTCATCTTGCCACTTTGGAAGTAGATTCTGGTCCTATTCTGGCACAGGAGGCAGTAAGGATCTTTCCTGGCGACGACAAAGAACGTCTGCACGAGAGAATCAAAGAAACGGAGCGACTTTTATATCCGGCGACAATTTCCGCATTCGCCAAGCATTTGGAGGCTGGAAATAAGGGTCTCTTTGACCTGGGCATGAGGGTGGTTAGAAATGGTGAGGGCGTGTTGATACTCAAAGAGTGTGAAGGGCGTAAGGAGTTTTGATGAGGGCGCTAATCTCGGTCTATGAAAAAGAGGGTCTCATTGATTTCGTGAAGGGGCTTTTGGACTTGGGCTTTGACCTGGTGGCCAGTGGAGGTACTTCAGTCCTTCTAAGAGAAAATGGTATGGCTCACAGTAGCGTTGAAGAAGTTACAGGCGCGGCGGAGATGCTCGATGGCAGGGTGAAGACTCTACACCCCAGTGTCCATGGTGCCATCCTCGCTGATTTAGACAAGGAGAGTCATCGCCAGGATCTTGCGAAGCGTTCTATTGTCCCATTTGACTTGGTGGTCTGCAACCTTTACCCCTTCTTCGAGCGGCCGGGTATTGAGACGATTGATGTGGGAGGACCCACTATGATCCGCGCCGCTGCGAAGAATCATGCGCATGTCGCCGTAGTGGTGGATCCTGCGGATTACTCCGAGATTTTGAGCGAATTGAAGGCGTTGGGAAGTGTTTCTGCGGACACCAGGAGGTCGCTGGCCCTCAAGGCTTTCGAACTGACCGCAAGGTATGACGCTGCTATTTCAAACTGGTTGGCTGGGGGAGACTCTTCGGAGAAGCTCCCTAAGAGGATTACCCTTACCTTGGAACGCGCAGCCATACTGCGCTATGGCGAGAACCCACATCAGGTTGGTGCGCGCTATCGACAGCCTGGAGTCAGGAGCTGGTGGGACGACGCCAGGCTCCTCTCAGGAATGGAACTCTCGTATCTGAACATCTTCGATACCGATGCGGCCTGGAGATTCCTCCATGAATTTGAAGGGGAGCCAGCTGTGGCTATCATAAAGCACGCCAATCCCTGTGGGTTTGCGATGCGGAGTGCGATTGAGGATGCGTACAAGACCGCCTTCGAAGGCGACCCGATTTCCGCCTTCGGTGGAATCGTAGCAATCAACCGCAACGTGGATGTCTCCCTCGCGGGAATGATTCTGTCAAAGCCCAAAGCCGACGTAATCATTGCCCCGTCATATGACGACGAGGCGCTTCAGTTGATGGCGACGAAGCGGAAAAACACCAGGCTGATTGCGGCTCCAGTTCCAGAGCGGAGTTCGATTGAGGTACGCACTATTGGCTCCGGTTTTCTCATTCAAGATCGCGATACCTTCAGGGTGGCCTTGGGGGATTTTAAAGTGGTATCGAAGGCGCAGCTTTCAGATGACCAAGTGCTTGACGTGGACATTGCCTGGAAGTTGTGCGCGAGAACCAGCTCGAATGCAATCGTAATTGTCAAGGACAAGATGGCGATTGGCATCGGTGCCGGACAACAGAACAGGGTCGATTCGGCAAGAATTGCGGTCGAAAAGGCGGGCGACAAGGTAGTCGGCTCAGTGGCCGCCTCCGATGCTTTTTTCCCTTTTCGCGACGGCCTCGATGCACTGGCAAATGCGGGGGTTTCGGTGATTGTCTCGCCCGGTGGGTCGATACGCGATCAGGAGATCATAGATGCTGCCGATGAGGCGGGGGTAGCGCTGATTTTCACTGGTGAAAGGCACTTTAGGCACTGAACATGGTTGCAAAGCTGCTAGATGGTCAAAGAGTTGCGGATGAGATTAAGGTTCAGCTTTCCGTTAGGGTTCAGGATCTGATCTCCAAGGGCAAGACACCGGGTTTGGGGACGATTCTCGTGGGAGACGACGCATCGTCTGCCCGTTACGTGGCAATGAAGCACAAGGACTGCGAGGAGATCGGAATCTCGTCGTTCCACCGGCATTTGCCTGGCGACGTAGGTCAAGATGAACTCAATTTGATTATCGATGAGTTCAATCAAAGTCCTTTTATCGACGCATATTTGATTCAACTTCCGGTCCCAAAGCATCTTGACGAAGTCTCGTCGCTCATGAGGGTCGACCCAGACAAGGACGTGGACGGGCTTCATCCTGTGAATCTTGGGAGATTGGTGATGGGCGCGGATGGCCCTCTCCCGTGCACCCCAAATGGAATTCTGGAACTGCTCAACTACTACGGCGTGAAGACCGAACGGTCGCGGATCGTTATTGTAGGTAGAGGTTTGACGATAGGCAGGCCCCTGTCCCTGCTGCTGACGCTCAAGCGTCCGCGGTGCAATGCGACGGTCACGGTTGTCCATACCGGTACGGAAGACATCTCAGCCTTCACCAGAGAGGCAGATATAGTCATTGCTGCTGCCGGTCAGGCTCATCTTATTAAAGGCTCAATGGTCCGACCCGGTGCTGCAGTGGTTGGAGCCGGTACTACGTTTGTCAATGGGAAGCTCTTATCCGATCTTGATGAGGATGTGTCAGAGGTTGCCGGCTGGGTTACTCCACGCATAGGCGGAGTTGGTCCGATGACAAGGGCTATGCTGCTGGTGAATGCCGTGCTTGCTGCGGAGAGGCATCATGACAAAGATCGCTGAGATCGTTGCCAAGTCAAAGAAACCAACTTTTTCGGTAGAACTTTGGCCGCCGCGTACACCTGCTTCGGCCGCCAAGCTCGAAGAGGCGCTTCTCGAGCTCGAAAAGCTGCATCCAACATTTACAGCCATCACTTATGGAGCAGGTGGGTCTACCCGTGAAAAGACTCACGAGCTGGTGTTGAGGATCAAGCGTCAAACCTCAATCGAACCGATGGCGCATTTGACCACAGCGGCTCATAAAAGAAGTGAGTTGGTTGCCATTTTAGAGCGATATCGTTCTGCGGGGATTCAGAATATCCTCGCACTCCGAGGCGATCCCCCGCTGAACGGAGGTGCGGAGCTTTCGGTGGGAGAGCTCGCTCACGCCATCGATCTTGTCGAACTGGCAAGATCTGTTGGCGATTTTTCAATTGCTGTAGCAGCACATCCTGAAGGACACCCGGACTCTCCAGACCTTGTTGCGGATCGGATTATGTTAGCGAGGAAATTGGAGCTGGCGGACATGGCGATAACTCAATTCTTCTTTGTCGCCGACTACTATTTCAAGCTTGTCGACGATTTGGAAAGGTTGGGAATTTCCAAGCCCATTTTGCCTGGCGTAATGGCTCCCACCTCAGTGAAGACGCTCGAAAGGATGGCGCTTCTTTCAGGTGCAAGAATACCCGAAAGAGTGCGGGAGCGGCTCTATCGGGCTGACCAGAGCGCCGAGACGATCAAGGAAATTGGCGTTGAAATTGCTTTGGAACTCTGTGACGAGCTGTTGAAACGGGGAGCTCCAGGCATCCATGTTTACACGATGAATGAAGCCGTCACGACGGTTGAGATATACAAGGGATTGGGCTTGGGCTAGAAAAAGTCTCGTGCACTGGCGGAAGCCAGTCGTATGAAGCTTGTACTGCATCATTTAGACAGTTGATCATCGAAGGGGTACTATCAAGGCTATGGCTGAAAAAATTACTATGTCGAGCTCAGGCTCGCTCAATGTTCCAGATGAACCGATAATTCCTTTTATTGAAGGTGATGGAACTGGTGTCGACATCTGGCCGGCGTCGCAGCTCGTTTTGGATGCGGCGGCAAAGAAATACAACAAGAAGATTGCGTGGAAAGAGGTCCTTGCGGGAGAGAAAGCATTCAACGAGACGGGCAGCTGGCTGCCGGACGAGACCGTCGAGGCTTTCAGGGCTCACTTGATCGGAATCAAAGGTCCTTTAACGACGCCTATCGGTGGCGGGATTCGTTCGCTGAACGTCGCTCTTAGACAGCTTTTGGACCTATATGTGTGTCTTCGTCCTGTCCGTTGGTTTCAGGGAGTGCCTTCACCTGTATTGCACCCTGAAAAGGTGGATATGGTCATTTTTAGGGAGAACACGGAAGACGTCTACTCGGGTCTTGAATTGGAGGCAAATTCCGACGGGGCCAACAACCTGATCAAGTACTTGCGCGATTCCTTTGGCTGGGATATCAGGCCAGGTTCCGGCATTGGAGTAAAGCCAGTCTCCGAAGTTGGGTCCAAGAGGCTGATTAGGGCAGCTATTGAGTACGCCATCAAACATGGGCGCAAGAGTGTCACCCTGGTTCACAAGGGAAATATCATGAAGTTCACCGAAGGAGCTTTCCGAAATTGGGGTTACGAACTTGTCCGGGAGGAGTTTTCCGATGCCGCAGTGGGATGGGATGATTGCGGCGGAGATCCTGGAGACAAGGTTCTTGTTAAGGACTCGATTGCCGATATAACTCTTCAGCAGGTTTTAACCCGTCCTGATGAGTTTGATGTGATTGCCACCCTTAATCTCAACGGCGATTATCTGTCCGATGCCCTGGCAGCTCAAGTCGGTGGTATTGGTATTGCTCCTGGTGGGAACATCAACTATGTGACTGGCCACGGTGTGTTCGAGGCTACCCACGGCACGGCGCCAAAGTATGCCGGCCAGGATAAAGTCAACCCCGGATCGGTGATCCTGTCAGGCGTGATGATGTTCGAGCACCTAGGCTGGACCGAAGCTGCCAATGATATCGTCAAGGCGATTGAGGCGACCATTGCGGACAAGATCGTTACCTACGATTTTGCGCGATTGATGAGCGGGGCTACTGAAGTGAAGTGTTCTGAGTTTGCATCGGCGATAGTTGATCGTTTGTAAGTGACCCGTTTCTGTCCCGCGGCCGTGTAGTTTGAGGCGCAGTCCAGGGTTGCGTCAACAATCCACGGCGTTATCTGAATTGGAGTAGCTATGTCAAAAATCAAGAAGGACCCCATTCACGTAGCGGTAACTGGTGCAGCTGGTCAGATCAGCTACTCGTTACTATTCAGGATCGCTTCCGGTGCGATGCTCGGTGAAGATCAGCCGGTTGTGTTGAGATTGATAGAGATCGAGCCAGCAATGAAGGCACTGGAAGGCGTCGCAATGGAACTCGACGACTGCGCCTTTCCACTGCTGTCCGACATCGTCATGACCACAGACTTGAAAGTCGGTTTCGACAAGACTTCCTGGGCTCTGCTGGTTGGGGCGATGCCGCGCAAGGCGGGCATGGAAAGAGGAGATCTCCTGTCCATCAACGGTGGAATATTCGGGCCTCAGGGGAGGGCAATCCAGGAGAATGCCTCGTCTGACATTCGGATCCTTGTGGTTGGGAACCCATGCAACACGAACTGTCTAATTGCCAGATCAGCCGCCCCTGATGTTCCAGAGGAGCGCTTTTTTGCTATGACCAGACTGGACCAAAACCGCGCCAAGACGCAGTTGGCCAAGAAGGCTGGAGCGACCGTGGAGGACGTCACAAATATTGTGATTTGGGGCAACCACTCATCCACTCAGTTTCCGGACTTTGCCAACGCGAAAATTTATGGCGTACCGGTGCCAGAAGTCATATCTGACCATGGCTGGCTTGAGGGCGATTTTATCAGCACCGTTCAGAAACGGGGCGCTGCAATCATTGATGCCCGTGGGGCATCTTCGGCTGCTTCGGCCGCAAACGCCGCCATCGATTCGGTTAAGAGCGTTATCAACCCGACGGCCCCTGGCGACTGGGTTTCTCTTGCGGTTGTGTCCAAGGGTGAGTATGGAGTTCCTGAAGGACTCCAATTTGGGTTCCCGATTGTGTCGACGGGTGATTCCTGGAGCATCGTTGAGGGACTTCGTCACGATGAATTTGCATCCGAGAAGATAAAGGCCACTGCGGCCGAGCTAGTTGCGGAGCGTTCTGAAGTCGAGTCGCTGCTAGGGAAGTAAAACTTTCCAGTTGTAGACTTGCTTCAGATGCCGGGGGGAAGGGTCGCTGTGGACTCGAGTTACGCTCGAGCACCTGGCGACCCTAGGCATTCCAGTCGAGCGGCTCGAACAGCCCTGTCATCCAATACTATTCTCCAGACAGGATCGCGCCAAGAGCTTTGGCCAAGCCAGCGAGAAGATCTCCGGCGTTTACGAGTTCGTTGATATTGCCATTGATCTTGATGTCGCCATTCGAGATCGCCTCCGCAATAGTCTTTGAGCCGTCGCTGAGTTCCGCGGCAACCCTGCGGTCAACAAGGAGACTGACACGGCATTTGATTCCTGTTCCGGCCTCCAGCCTTGCGCCATGTGGCCCAATGATCAATGAAAATGAAGTGTTGCCACCTTCTGATCTGAACTTGACTTCGATGCAAAAATTGTTCTGAGTCTCTATTATCCCAGACGACAGACGCGACAGGATCTCGTTAGAGTCACTTATCCACTGTTTCGACCCGATTTGTTCTCCCATTTAATGAAATCATAAACGGGAGTCGCGCAAAGTCGCTTCAAACATGCCCGAGGTGAAATCTTCTCTTGTCTTTTGAAATTTGTGCTTGATCCCAAGAAATCCTGCGGGATGCAATGACAAGGAAGTCATCAACGGATTTATGGCTTCGTAGGCAGAGACTCAAAGGCCTCTCTCCATTGAGTTTCCAGAGGCGTAATATGAGTCTATGGAAAGAAAAGCGAAGACTCTGGGTGAACTGAAAGACAGTGGTTATGTTTCAAAGCTGGTCAAAGAGGAAATCAGAGATAATGCCATAGCGAGAATCAAGAGCGGGATTCCTCTTATTGAAGGGGTCAGGGGCTATGAAAATACGGTTCTGCCAGCTCTCGAAGTAGCTCTGCTGTCAGGTCATGACCTCATCCTATTGGGTGAACGAGGCCAGGCGAAGACGCGAGTGATACGCGGTCTTGCATCGTTGCTGGATGAATGGGTACCAGTCGTTGTTGGGTCGGAGCTAAATGATGACCCTATGAACCCAACATCTCGCTATGGCAGGGAGAAGATTGCAGATATGGGCGACGTCACTCCCATCGACTGGTTGCATCGCACTCAACGCTACTCCGAGAAGCTCGCCACTCCAGACACGTCAATGGCAGATCTTATAGGAGAAGTGGACCCAATCAAGGTTGCCGAGGGACGGTATTTGTCCGATGAATTAACTCTCCACTATGGCTTGGTACCCCGGACGAATCGCGGCATCTTCGCGATTAACGAGCTGCCAGATCTTGCAGAGAGGATCCAGGTGGGGTTACTCAATTTGTTGGAGGAGCGAGACGTTCAGATCCGGGGTTACAAGATCCGTCTCGAGTTGGATCTCATGTTTGTGGCGACTGCAAATCCCGAGGACTATACGAACAGGGGTCGTTTAATAACGCCGCTCAAAGATCGGTTTGGCACTCAGCTCAGGACTCATTATCCCAAGGAGACCGAGATTGAGATCGGGATTATGCAGCAGGAAAGCTCAAGATTGACACTTGCAGAGAACGTGCACGTGCCTCAGTTCATGGCAGAGATAATTGCTGAGATATCACAGCAGGCCCGAAAGAGTCCGTCAATCAACCAACGTTCCGGCGTTTCGGTGCGCATGAGTGTTTCAAGCTACGAGTCTATGATTGCCTCTGCCATTAGGAGGTCCTTGATCTCGGGTGAGGAGTTGGCGGTACCTCGAGTGTCGGATCTTTGGGCGCTGGCTTCTTCCATGGCTGGAAAGATTGAGATCGACGCCTTTGAAGCCGATGCGGAATTTGAGGTTATTCCGAAGCTTCGAACCAACGCCGTGCTTACCGTCTTTCGTCAGAGATTCACGGTGGATCAGCTTCGGGACGTCATTTCATACTTTGACGCAAATGAGTTCGTCGAACTCGGTCCAACTGTAAATTCCGAGGAGTACATCGCTCTTGTTGCTAAGGTCCCAGGGCTGGGTGCTGCGGTCAATAAGCTCGACGAAACATCTTCAGGGGCAGTCGCCTCTTCTGTGGAGTTGATTCTGGAGGGGCTCCACATTTCCAAGAAGCTCAATAAGCGAGAACAATCAGGAAAGATTGGCTATTTCACTAAAGGCTGAAATTTATGGACTATGAGCCGTTCAATTTTATTTATGAGCGTTGGGATGGAACTCAAAATTCGTCTGGTTTGGATAGTAAAGAGATCTTTGACGAGATTCGCGACTCCCTTCTTTATCACGGGGATGTCGCTGCAGCTTTGAAAAAGCTCCTCAGTGACGGTTTTCTCGACCGCAATGGTAACTGGACCAGTGGGCTCAGAGATATGGTCGAACGTCTCGCCGAACGCAGACGTGAAATTTTGTCTCAATACGATCCGAGCGGCATGTTGCAGGAAATTTCAGACGCATTGGAAGAGATTGTCCAAACTGAACAAAAAGCCATAGACCTTAATAGTAACGAATTGGCTGACAGGAGTGACGAGGCTGCTCAGAGCGCGAGAGAGGAGCTGAACACAAAAGGCCTTGAACTGGCGACTTTAGGGACAGATCCGGTTTCCCGGATGCAAGGTCTCAAGGCGTACGAATTCGTCTCTCCTGAGGCTGAAAAGGCCTTTGGGGATCTTTTGGAGCGGATTTCAAAACAGCTTTTAGACAGTTTTTTCAACTCAATGAAGCAGGGTCTCGAATCTCATGGAAAAGACAGCGACAGTATGGCCAAAACTCGTGAGATGCTGGCAGACTTGAACAGTTTGCTGTCCAACTATCGCGAAGGGAAGAACACCGACGCCCAGTTTTCGGAGTTCATGGACAAGTGGGGGAACAACTTCCCTCCTGGAATTGAATCAGTGGACGAGCTGACTGATTTCATGGGCGCCCAAATGCGGGCGTCGTTGGCGATGTTCAATTCGCTCTCTCCTCAGCAGAGGCGGGAGCTGATGGAGCTCTCGCAGGCGCTTTTCGATGATCTTGACCTGGCCCAAGTTTCGGGGAAAGCCTCTTAGTATTACTGGGATTTAGTCAATTCCGAC
>JAJYDM010000016.1:13920-32595 GCA_021777475.1 Actinomycetes bacterium
GACAGAAGAAGATAGTTGCTCAGTTGTAGTGCCCGAATTATTGACCCCTATGGTCGCTGAGCTGGGAAGGCTGGGCTGGAGGGCGAAACTTGGGCTGGGGTGGCAAATAAGTCAGTTGAGCGACAATTTGGCGCCTTTCATAGGTCCAGGCACTCCCAGATATGGGTTTTACGGCGATCAGCCAATGAGTCTTGGAGACGCGCCAGAAGTGTTTTCGGAACTCGGCGAGTTGTCGGATCTCGAGTCATTCCTACGCCATGTTTCCTCTCCGGAGGACCTGGCAGAGGTCAACCTTGCGGAGTTGGAAAAGACGCTTGGGAGGGATTCACGGGAGGCGCTGGAGCGACTGGCGAAGGTTGTCACTGTCCTAAAGGAAGACGGGCTGATCTCGAATGACGACTCCAGGCTCGTTCTCACTCCAAAGGGGTTGAAACGGATCGGAGAGTCGGCCCTTTTGGAACTGTTCTCAAAAGGGGATGACTCGCGCTTGGGCGATCACGCCTTGGCCAAGAGTGGGACAGGTAGCGATCTCGAGTATGAAACCAAACCCTATGAATTTGGGGATTCTTTCAATCTGAACATAAATCGGACGATTACGAATGCTCTCTTGAGAACAGGCGCCCAAGTTCCCGTGAAGGTAAGTCCTGATGATTTTGAGATCGAAAAGACTGAAAAATTGGCTAGGGCTTCAACGGTGCTGCTCTTGGATCTTTCGTTGTCAATGCCCCTTCGTGACAACTTCTTGACGGCCAAGAAGGTTGCCATGGCGCTGCACTCTCTCATAAGTACGAGGTATCCTAAGGACTTTCTCTCAATTATTGGGTTTTCGGAAGTCGCGAGATGTATTGAACCCAGTGTTCTGCCTGAGGTTTCCTGGGACTACGTCTATGGCACCAACATGGAGCACGCCATGCTGTTGGCCAGAGAGATTCTTCGCTTTCAAGATGGTTACAAACAGATAATCATGATTACAGACGGTGAGCCCACTGCCCACATAATGCCCGGCGGCGAGGTGTTCTTCAGCTATCCATCCAGTCCGGAGACGATATCTGCGACCTTGAAGGAGGTGATGCGTTGCACTAGGGAAGACATCAGAATCAACACCTTCGTGCTGGATGCCACTCGGGAGCTCAAAAGGTTCATGGAGAAGTTCGCTTCGATAAACAAGGGAAGAGTCTTTTACACCGATCCTGACAATCTTGGCAAGTTTGTCTTGGTGGATTTCCTGGTAAACAGGAGCAAAGTTATCTAGTTTTCCGATCTTCTGGTGGTAAGAGCTGGGATGCTTTATCAACCTGATTTTGCAGATCATGTGCCGAAGCGTGTTTCTGACAGATGCTGTCATCAGGCAGAGTCTCTTATTCGTCGATAGGAGAGTTGCTGAGCTGAAGGCTCACCTGGTTTCAGGTGTCCACTCAGTCAATTTTGTCTGGTTTGAATGCCTTTAATGGATTTACATTGCTGTAACACTCTTGACATAGCCAGGAAACACAGCCCCTGTAGCGTGATTTTTCAGCAGTCATCTATTAGGAGGTTGCAGTTCATGCTAAATCCGTATCCCTCGTGGCTGAGTCCCGGGGACAATGCCTGGCAACTCTTAGCTGCGACTTTGGTCGGGCTAATGAGCATCCCGGGAATTGCGGTTCTTTATGGTGGTCTCGTCCATAAGAAGTGGGTCGTGAACACCATGACTATGGCTTTCTCCGCGTTTGCCTCGGTGTTGATTGTCTGGGTGTTATGGGCATTCAAAATGTCATTTGGGACTCCGATCAACCTCGGACCGGGATTTTTGAGCCAGCTCATTGGACACCCGGGTCCGGTCCTTGACCACTTATCGGAACAGGCTCAAGCCAATATTCCACTGCTAAATGGGTTGATGCCGAAGTTCAGATTTCCCAGTTCCACACTGGTCTACTTCCAGTTTGTGTTTGCCGCCATCACGCCTCTTCTCTTTCTGGGCAGTGTTCTGGGTAGGATGAGTTTTAAAGCGTGGGCAATTTTCGTACCCCTTTGGACGACTTTTATCTACTCGGTCAACGCTTTTTTGATTTGGGGTGGCGGTTACTTTGCAGGTAAAGGGGCTGTCGACTATTCCGGTGGTTACGTGATCCACCTGGCGGCGGGAGTCTCGGGATTCGTAGCAGCTGCCGTAATCGGGCCAAGACTGAAGCGGGACCGTGAAACAACTGCGCCAACAAACCTCTTACTAGTGGCTGTAGGAGCCGGCATCCTTTGGCTTGGCTGGAACGGATTCAACGGAGGAGACCCCTATTTCGCTGGTGCAGACGCTGCTGGCGCGGTGTTGAACACCAATCTTGCAACTGCTGCGGCGCTTCTGACGTGGCTGTTCATGGACATGTTCTCAAAGCACCACAAGCCTGCATTCCTGGGCGCGGTCAATGGAATGATCGTTGGATTGGTCGGCATCACACCAGCAGCTGGATATGTGAATGGATGGGGCGCCCTTGCTATTGGAATAATCGGTTCTTTCGTTGTCTGGTTCGCATTCAACGTTCTTTCCACCAAGTGGATATTTGCCAAAGTTGATGATGCGCTCGGGGTCGTGTACACCCACGGAATTGCAGGTCTCATGGGTGGACTGATGACTGGACTGTTCGCCGATCCAAAGATGATCGTGTACCTGGGATCCGGAAAGACTGCCGCCGCCTCCGTAAAGGGTCTTTTATACGGTCACCCTTGGCAGGTTGTGCTGCAGGCGGAGGCAGCCCTTTGGGTAATCGTTTACAGCGCGATAGGTACCTTCATCCTGTTGAAGATCGTGAAGATCTTTGTTCCGCTCAGATTCGATGACGACACGTTGCAAGTTGGTGATCTCGCGATTCACGGTGAGCAAGTTGAACCCACCGAGAGTGCGCACAGGATACTTCCTGCAGCTTCAGGTGTCGATTGATAAGAAGGTCCGAGCTATAGGGCAACAATGAATTGCAATCTCAAGATTCTTCACCATAGCTAACAGCGACAGAGATGGGTTCAGGAGGTATCCGGGACCCATCTCTGTTTTTCGGTGATTCGAGTCCAGCGAGTCTCGGTGGTTAAGGCATCTTTTACGATCGCTCAATGCGATTTTTGCTGGGAATGTCGAGCGCAAATTCCGAGGTAGATCGCTATATCTATCATCTGCTGAAAGATTAAATAAATTCTGGTCTTTTAGTAATTTTTCTTTGAACTTTGGTCAATCTCTCGCTAGAGTATCTCAGACGCCGATGGGGTTTGTGGCACAAAATGAGCGCATTCCTGATATGGGGCGCAAGAAGTGAGTTGGGTACAAAGGGACAATTGCCTATTGCTCTTGTTCAAATCTTGTAGCAAGATTATAAAGTAGTAATTACGCATCTGAAATTCTGGAGAAGGAGGGTCGGCAAATGGGGGAACTTGCCCGACTGAAGGATTACGCTCTTGGCGATTGGCAGGAATTAGCTCAGTGCAGAGGGAGAGATCCGGAGATTTTCTATCCGCAGCGTGGTGTGCCCACCGCATCTGCCAAGACTCTCTGCCGGGAGTGTCCAGTGAAATCGGAGTGTCTCGAGTACGCGCTGGTTAACGAAGAGCGCTTTGGAATTTGGGGTGGGCTAAGCGAACGAGAGCGAAAGAAACTTCATCGCGAACGCAGACGCAAAGGACAGATTAATCAGTTCTTTTAGGCTTCTCAAGCCATTCAGAACGATGGTCCTGAGCTGCTTACGGATGCCCTGATTTCGAGCGCCTTGTCTTTGCTTAGATCCAGGATGCCCCATAGTCGCTTTGGTGTCTCATCTATCGTCTTCAGCGGCGCGAGTCCCACGAGTTCACCTTTGGATATTTGGCTGAGGCGTCTCACAGTTGTGTAAAACTCGTAGATTCCGTGGTTCAGCGGATCTACCAGGTTCGCTGACACCTGAACCTGTTTTCCGACCCTGAGTCCGAGGGTACGAAACCAAGGTGATCGGACTTCTTTTGCAACCAGCTTCGCTTCGTCCAGGTCGCGTCTAACCAGGTAGAGATTGTACGCCACCAGCAGTCCTCGTGCGCCGACAGCTACAGAACCATAGCAGGGGTGTGGTTGTGGGGGGCCGAAATCAGGTTCCAATGTCTTGAAGGCTTCCCGTCGAATGTGAGGGAGACTGCGGTTGGGACCGTATAGAAATACGGGGACGGAATACTTGGAGGAGATTTCTCTGGCGAAGTTTTCGCGAGCCTCGATTGCTTCGGAGAACGCCGTATCGCCAATTGGAACGAAAGGGACTACATCCAGAACTCCGATTCTCGGGTGCACGCCCTCATGTCTTTTCAGGTCGAGCAACTCAAAGGCCTTTTCAGCAAGGGTAAATGCGTCCCGATAGACGTTTAATCCATAGAGCGTGAATACGGACCGGTTGTGGAAGGGATCAGAATGAGTGTCAAGCAGGCTTTTACCCGCTGCCCGGTTGAGTGCTGCGATGACGGACGAGTCGCTTCCTTCGCTGATATTGATGACGCATTCCAACAAAGTGGGTTCCTCCAGTCGTTTAGCAAGGAACCGTTACGGCATAAGTCTAGCTCGCCCTCGAAGTCAGGCCTTGGCAAGCCTTCGTGCCCGCGCAATCCTCCGGCGCTCACGTTCTGACGCGCCTCCCCATACTCCATGATCGATGTGATTTGCGATTGCATACTCAAGGCAGGTTGACCTGACTTTACATGTCATGCAGATCTTCTTGGCAACTTCGACTCCTACACCGTCGCTCGGAAAGAAAAGCTCGGGAGGAAGTTCTCGACACTTTCCCTTTGCCATCCAGCTCGTATCCATCGCTAAATCCTCCAGGTCTCTCAGGGAAACATGGCCCGGCATCGGTAACTTACGGTTAACGGTGAAAAGATCCGGCCAATTCTTTCGAGAGTTATTCACTATTCAACACTTGTTCTTATCTCGACCTTATCTCTGTTTCTGATTGCAGCCAACACTTAGGTGCAAATAATGGCCAAGAAAGTCACATTAATGGCTAGGTGTGGCTCAAAAACAAACCTAACTTATTTTTATGAGATATAACTGAAACCAGACCTAGGTTTATTCCGTCATTGCGTGTTGACGTCTGGCACTACTGGTAAATTAATTTGGCTTGCCCATGTCTTTGACTTTCATAAGCTAGGTTTGCAGGGTTGAACGCTAGCCGATTCTATGAAAGGGTCAAACCTTCGAATGGATGGATATGAAACCGGAAAAGACCTCCAGGATGTTGGCCAAATTCAATTGGTGGCAGGTTTCAGGTCAAGTGTGCCCGCGCTTGGCGATAGCTTCAAGCTGCTAGACGGTCGTAAAAGCTCTCCCGGCGGGTCTGATGCCAAGGCAAGTGCTTTCCTGCCTTTATTGGGGTTGTACGTTGGACTTAGGGCAGTTCTTTTTCTAGGCAACGTCCTTGTTGCGCGGATGACAATGGCACCAAGTTGGCTTGTTCCTTTTACTGCCTGGGATGGCCATTGGTACACGCAGGTCGCTCAGACCTGGTACGGATCTTCTGAGCTCGGTACAGGTCAGTTGACCTATTCTGCAGGAGGGTTTGGGCCTGGGTGGCCTGCTTTGATAAGGATCGGAACGCTTTTGGGCCTGAGCCTTTCGGGGTCAGCTTTTCTGATGTCTTTAGTGGTGGGTGCCATAACCGTCTATGCCATTTGGCGCCTGAGTTGCGAGGTAGTCCCACAGAATTCACTGGCGGCTACCACTGCCGTGATCGTGTTCCCTGGCGCGGCGGTTGCGTTTGGTCTCGCCTATTCCGAGGTGCTTGGCATCGGCTGCGCTGCGGCGACTTTGTTCTTTTTTATGAGGCGCAGATGGGTGCTTGCGGGAATTGCAGGGGCAGTGGCCACCGCCACAAGTCCTATCGCTGTTGTGCTTCCGGTAGCGTGTCTTGTTGAAGCAATTTTGTTGATACGTCAGCGCCGCGAGTACAAATCTCTTCTGCCCGTTTTCATTGCACCCCTCGGGTTCATTGGATTCGTTGCCTATTTGGGATATTTGGCAAACGACCCCTTCTACTGGTGGAAGCTCCAGGCGCAGGCCTGGGGGGCGAAAATCGAGCCGGGATACATCTTTCACTGGCTTTGGGGTTTGGAGGGAAGCGGGTGGGGTATGTATTGGCTGGCGGCTCTTGGCCTTATGATTCTTGTCTATCTGGTAGTGACCGCCGTACGCTCGGAACTTCCGGTTTCGGCAAAGGTCTATTGCGTTGCCGTCGCCCTGATGGCGCTTGCAAATCCCGCCATCGGTCCGAAACCACGATTTTTATTCTGGATGTTTCCATCCCTTATGTTGTTACCTGTCAATCTCAAGCCAAAAGTCTTCAGCACCGTTGTCACTGTTATGGCCATGCTGCTCCCGCTCTTGCTGATTGCTTATACGACAATAGGCAACACTGTGGCTCAACCGTGATCAATCTGCTCAACAAAGCCCGTTTGTGATGGCTTGAACGTCGGCTAAAGGTGAAGTCGCTTGATGGTTCATGTTAGTGGAGTCACATTTAGGGTTCAAGGTAGCCATATGACCATTCGCCAACGGTTTAATACAACTTAGAGAACCAGGGCATTGCTGGGGAGGTCAACATTGGTCATTGCGTTTGAACTGATCAGGAGACACGTGGTACCAGTCGACGAATAAATCCATGGGACTTTATCGATAAGCCCTGTGCTACAGTTCATCGGCGTAGTCTGTTATTGAGACAAGTTCAAGGAGTATTGACAATGCCAGGCGATTTGCAAACGGAAAGTGTCCCAGTTGCCAAGATTAAAGTGGTATATCTCGGGCCGGTTGCCCCGCATTGGGATGTCGTTGGAATAAACGGCGACCGTTCGGTAATTGAGGACTTTCGTCAGCGCGTTAACGCCCGCCTGCTCCTTCTTCCCCCGCACGATCCGCAGTTCAAGCGCAACCGGGAGAGAATTGTGCGAGATGCAGAGCGCGAAGGCATCGTGCTCGAGTGGGACCTTGGCACAGGAACCGACGAGGACGAATTCTAAATCGGTTTCAGATAGATCTTTTAGGGCTCCAGTTCCAGCCTGGCTAGCCATAGCCCTGGAGCTTCAAGCTCTGAAGGTGTTGGGAATGCGCCCTCTTTAGTCCAGAGCGGTACTACCCCTTCCTCGCCGTCCCTCTCAATGACTCCGCGCACGAAGTCTTGTCCCTTTTCGATTCCAGCGCGGGTTATCTCGATTCCAAAGAACTGTTCAGACAGCCGTTCTCCATCCGACCTTTCAATTCGCCTGCGCATAAAGGCCTCGTCAATTGCAGCGCTGTTGCCGAGAAGTCGACCTCCAATTGTCGTCATGGCGTTTGAAGCCAAGCCCTCTATGACGGCCATGGTGGTTTGTATGTTGTCGATGATCATTTTCTGGGTATCGTTATGTCCCTCGAGGTTAAAAAGACCGGCCGGATCTGACAAGGCAGCTTGAAGTCCGTCGGGATCTGTCAGATCGAGTCGGGTCAGCCGATCCTGGATTTGCTTGAGACTGGTGGTGGAGGACTCGATATGTTTCGTAATCAGCTCTTCTACCCGGTACGAAATAAGCGGTGATGAAAGTATGGCGGACATGACGAGTTCTCGCAAAGTGGCCCACAACCGAACCTGATCGAGGGGTAGCCCCCAGTTACTTGCGAACGTGTCCACATTGAAGGTGATGATCATGGTTCTGCTTTTGGGCGGCCGAGGAACCGGAATTTCGTAAGATCCAAATGCCACCCTTGCAAGATGTCCCACCATCGAACCCAATTGCATTGCGATCATCGACGGGCCGATCATCCTCGAGAGGTTCTGGATCATTTGAGTTAGGTTTTCTTGCTCCGCAATCTCGCTGCCGACCTCTGAATGGATCTCATTCTCGTCTTGGTGGACCTCGGCAACTCTTTGCAGCATCAAAGCGTACTTATCCCAGTCGGTTACGGTTCTGGAGGCCCAGTCGACCCTGTTAACCAAATCAATTTCGGTGCTGATATTTGAAATACCAGGAAGGGCGGCAAAGCCCTGAAGGTGGATCTGAAGTATTTTCGTCAGTTCCTCATATTTGATTCGGTCTAGTGGATCAACATTAGATTGATTCGCTGGCGTGTTTGCCACCGAGACCGCCATTTGTCTGGCCATCTCCGGTTGCATTCCTTTTTGCGAACCAAGCATATTGAGGAGATCGCCAAGTAGAAACTCAAACGGATTTGATCCAGACGAGAACGGGTTAGTCATGTATCCATCGTAGTAGTAATAACCGAGCTTAACGGATTAGCCGGTTGACTTCACGCCGAGCTGAATCGTGATGTTCGAAGTCTGCCCGTTCCGAAAAATTGTCAGTGTCACCTGGCTGCCGCTCGGGAACTGGGTGAGCATAGATTGGAGTTGCGGCAATCCAGAAATTGGCTCATTGTCGAGGCCAACTATAATATCTTTGGGTTGGACTCCCGCCTTTTGAGCTGGTGAGTTGGCTACGACGCTGTAGACGATAACTCCCTTGTTGGCAGTGACATTTGGTGCAGAAATCTGAGGAGTGCCTGGTGTCGAGCCTGGAGCTCCTTGTGGAGGCGGGCTTGATGCAGACGTACCCACGATGCCGAGCCAACCTTGTGGGGCGCCGTTGGAGAGTTCGATCTTTTGTGCCGCGGACAGCATGGTGGAAAGCGGGGCGATCACCCATTTGTTCGAAATCGTTCCCAAGCCCAATCCAAGTGGGTTTCCCTGGCTGTCTACGAAAAGAAGCCCTTCCGGATTGAATTTCTCTGCCGGATCGGCGATATAGGTATTGTCAGCAGTCTGGCCGGTGGAAAGTATCTGCTCCAGGCCGGACTGTTGGATTTGAGAGATTACGAGGTTGGGTTTGCTTGCTCTAGAGTTCGGACCGATTCCTATGGTCATTTCACCAGGTTTAGCGGTCCTTTGACTGGTTCCGCTGACATAGTGGGAGAGGTGCTCTGGTACTTTTAACACGGCCGTGTCTGTGGCCTGGTCTACAGCGATCAGGGTTGCCGGCGACGGAGTTGTGTCGATCATCGAAGCTGTAAATTTCTTGGCTGAACCAATCACATTTGCTGGCGCCAAAATGTATCCGTTGGGAGAAATGGCCAGGCCGTATATCGTGATGGGCTGTTTACCCTGAATGATAATGGTAACTAGGGCTTTTGCCAGGTTCTCGATGTGGTTCGAAGTCGTTGTGCCAATGCTAAGTGACGAAGCCGGTGCGTTTGTTCGAGTGTCGATCTTTGTGGTTGGCCAGGTTGTTTTGGCGATGACAAGTCCGACTAAAACGAGTCCCATCGCGGCGAAAATCGCGGCGGTGCGGTGCTTGTTGGAGTCGTGCGGACCTCGATACTCTGATGGATGTGCCCAGAGGCGGTCATCTTTGGGCGGCACGTGCTCAGGCAAATCCGGTTCATCTGCCCAGTCGTCACTCATATCCATCCATTTAGGCTACCTAACTTATGATTAATGGGGTGTTCAGGACGCCAATATGGCGGTGCATATTCGATTATGCATCTTAGGATGGTTTCGTGGACACATTGAATTCAGGCTCGGACTCTTCGCTTATAATGCCCGATGGAGATCGCTGGATAGCTCTGACCAGCGAGCCGCTTCCCCTTGAGGCTGCAATGAAGTGGGCGGTGGATCCCAAATGTGGTGCCGTGGTCTCATTTTCCGGCACCGTTCGGAATCACTCGGACGGAAGACCGGATGTCAGCTTGCTGGAATATGAGGCTTACGAAGAGTTCGTTGTTCCGAAGTTTTCAGAAATAGCGGAAACCGTGGCAAAGCAGTGGCCGCAGGTGCACAAAGTGGCGATCCTGCATCGGATAGGGAAGATGGCGGTGACCGAGTCCTCGGTTTTCATCGTAGTCTCAGCTGAACATCGAGACTCGGCATTTGAGGCTGCTAAATTTTGTATAGATGCCTTGAAGGCTTCGGCTCCGATTTGGAAGAAGGAGCAGTGGTCGGGAGGCAGCGATTGGGGATCTGATCCCCATGAGATCGTTTCAGTTGAGGAGTTATAGAAGATGGCCAACCTACTTTATCTAGGAATTCCGGTAGCGATCCTGGTAATGGTTGGACTGGTCATTTCGCTAAGAGAACGTAGACCACGTCCAATTGCCACTGATGTTGACGAATTTGCCAGATCGATGAAGGCGCTGTCGTCCACACGAAATACACGTCCAGCTTCAAATTCTCGGGGTACCGACGCTGGCTAGCTCGCTTGCAATAGATCTTGGTAGTGCGAACACGGTAATCTGTGACTCTCACGATGGGGTAATTTTTGACGAGCCGACACTGATTGCGTACAACAAGCGGTCGGGGCGCATAATTGGCATCGGGAACCAAGCAAGAGATGTCGTCGGCAGAGTTTCGGGTTACGTGGTAGTCGAGCGGCCAATTCGAGACGGCAGGGTATCCAGTATCGAACTGTTGGATCATTACTTCCAGGCCTTGATGAAAGCACTTTCCGTCAGGCGTTTTTCCCGTCCGAAGGCAATTGTTGCAGTGCCGGCTTCGGCCACGTTAGTGGAGTCCCGTTCAATCATCACTGCTCTGAAAAATGCCGGTTTCAGCGAGGTGGTGACTTTGGACACCGTTTTGGCCTCGGCAATTGGCATTGGATTTGACGTGAACGAGCCGAATGGGTCAATGGTTGTCAATCTTGGTGCTGCCACTGCGCTGAGCGGAATCATAGCCTTTGGCGGGGTTGTAGCTGAATCTCATGCCTTTTGTGGGGGCAACGCTATGGATCAGGCGATCATGGATCTACTGAAGTATAGAAGCCACGTTTCGGTAGATGAATCAGTCGCGGAGGAGATCAAATTGGCGTTGGCGAGAGTCAGTGATGAGCCAGCTCGCTATATGAGTTCACTGATTGGTAGGGACTTGACCAGTGGCAGCCCGATCAAGGTGGAAATCGATGAAGGGGATGTTCGCGACGTTATCGCTGATCCTGTAAAACGGGTCATTGAGGTGATGCTCGACAATCTGTCACACTGTCCAGCTGAATTGGCCCAGGATTTGGTATTTGGCGGAGTTCACCTTTGCGGAGGGCACTCTCAATTGCCCGGCCTGGCGGAAGCCATAGCCAATTCGGTAAATATCCCGGTGACCGTGGTTGATGAGCCACGTTATTGTACGGCGAACGGGCTGGCTAGGTATATTACCGAGACTCACAGGTGGTCTTAGTCCCTCAGCCCTTCTGTAATCTCGAGTAGATCTTCGGCAATCTGGCGAGTCTGCCAGTCCCTGTCCTTTGTGGCTGCGCGCAGCGCCGTGTCAACCTCTTCGCCTTCAAAAGCTGCCAGGGCGACAACCGCTCTGCGGCGAACATTTGGCCTGTCTTTGAGCCCGCGAATAACCGTTTCCAGTCCACGCTGGTCGCCAATCGCCCCAAGCGAAGCCACTGCCGCTTCCCTGATCAGGGACTCAGGGTGATTCTTGGCAATTTCGCAGATTGTGACCAATTCGGTTTTGTCCCCCCGCTCTCCGAGGGCCCAAAGTGCTGTCTCAACAACAAAAGGGTCGGAATCGTGGAGCGCACTTGAGAGAGGGACGCTACGATACGAAGCAGCTAGTTCGCACGCTCTTCTCCTGACGGTTGAGTCCTGATCCTCCAGGGCTTTTGCCAGGTCGTCTGGACCGAGCTGTTTCAGATTGTGCAGGGCAAGGATTGCGGATGCGCGAATCTTCGGGTCAGCGGAGGTCAGTCCCGTCTTGGCGAGATTGGCATTTCCCGTATGTCCGGCAATGGCGATATCAAGACGGTTAGGTGAATCCGCTGGGCTAGCCACTTTGATGCTCAAAGGTAAACCTGTAAGAATCTATGCACAAAATGCTGGATGGTCGGGTACGACGCTTATTTGTTGGCGTTTCTTGATAGTAAGTAATACATGGAGTTTATTTCGGATATTCAGGAGCCAAGGTGAAATTAAAGAGTAGGAAGATTGTATTGGCCGCAATTGTCGTTGCCATCTTTTTGGTCTTGTCACTTGTGAATCTCCCGGTTTGGGCAATCGCTCCTGGTAAGGCGCAGGAAGTCGCGAAGTTGATCACAATCCAGGGAAAGCCGGCTTCGTCGGCATCTGGTCACATACTTATGACCGACGTCTCCTTGGGTCCCGTCTCACCGTTACAGTGGCTGTGGGACAAGATGGACTCCAACGTTGAGCTGGTTCCCGGCTCCGAGATTTTGGGAGCCACGCCTCCCTCTTCGTTCATACCGGTCCAGCTTGACGAAATGAAGCAGTCTAAGCAGGCAGCGACGGTAGCTGCGATGAGGTATCTTGGGTACGATCTGAACATTGTAAATGGCGCGATAGTGGCTGGGATTGCCAAAGTGTCGTTCGTGTCCTCCCTATTGCATGCGGGTGACTTGATAACCAAGGTGAACAGCACGACCGTCACGTCGGCGCAGCAGTTCGTGAGTGTTATTTCCGGCTTCAAGCCGAAAGATTCCGTAAAAATCACCTACATACCGGCGGCATTGGTTGCAAATAGGGGTTCTGGCGCCAACGTTTACAAGGCCGTCTCGGTCACTCTTGGTGCGCGTCCCGGCGACGCTTCTAAGCCTTACCTTGGAATTAGCATTTCGGACGGTGTCAGTTACCGTACTCCGTTCTCTGTCACCATCTCCACGCCAGGAATTGGAGGTCCGTCTGCTGGGCTAGCGTTCACTCTGGGAATTATCGACCGTCTTGAAGGTGGAGGTCTGACAAAAGGGAACACCATCGCCGCAACGGGCACCATTTCCCCCGACGGCGCTGTTGGTGACGTTGGCGGAGTGCCGCAGAAGACCGTGGCGGTTGAGCGCGCTGGGGCACGTCTTTTCCTTGTGCCTCCGCAGGAATACAAAGCTGCGATGTCCAAAGCGACGCCGCAACTAAAGGTCGAAGCGGTATCTACCCTGAAACAGGCGGTTGCAGACGTAGAGGCTTTTGCCTCATCTTCAAAGTAGTTGCTCCAGCAGGTTATCTGAGGCGCCGGGCACCCTCGACCTCGTATAGAGCGGAACGTTGCTTAAGTAGCTCGCCTATGACCTAGAGCCTGGGCAGTCGATTGTCCTGGACGCGCTTTCTGGGTTTGAGATTAGGTGGATTGTGCTGAAAGATTGCGACATTATGAGCAATGGAGTGATTTCTTACATAGTCTTGACTGTATGAGTTTTGAAGCCTCCGAGCCCGCTAGTGCCAACCATCTCGATCCGGCCGGAATCGGGGAAAAGACCTTTTCAACAGCGTGGAAGGGTTACAGGGTTGAAGAAGTCAGAGCCTATTTGGCCCAAGTGGCTTCAAGCACCAGGGAACTCGTGCTGGAACTAGATTCCACCAGATCTAAGGTGGCTGACCATGCTGCCAATGGGGGCCGAGGCTCTGAGGAGCCTTCCCCCGGTGTCCTGAAGGCAGAGGAGACAGCCGCCCAAATTCTTCATGATGCCAATGAAGCGGCCAAGGCCCTGAGAGACCAGGCTCGAAGTATTCTTGAGACAACCCGTGTTCGGGCTGAAGAAGAGTCACGCCAAATCATTAGTGACGCCCGTATGCGGTCAGAGAGTCTCTTGGGCCAGGGATCCGACGTATTCACCGCGACACAACATGAAGAATTAGCCAGAAGGGAACTCGATCAAGCTCGCCAAAAGGCCGCTGAGATCATTGAACAGGCCAAAGCCGAAGGACGCGCAATGATCGACCAGGCTAGGGATTTAAGGAACGAGATTCTTGCGGATCTCAGGCAAAAGCGATCATTTCTCGACAATGAAATTGCCGACCTTGCCACAAGGAGGATTGAAGCCCATCAGAGTCTGGCCAGAGCAGTTCAACTCATCAGTGAGGCTGGCACCATTATCGCCCCGTCTGCCCGCGAAGATCCAAATGGCTATGGTATCGATGAAGTTGGTTTGGGGGCTTACCCAACATCGGGCCCGGTCGACGACGGTGCCGGCGATGACGGTGGGAACACCGTGGAGCCGGGAGTATCTGAATTAGGAAATGTTAGGTCATCGCTTAGCGATGCGGAGGCTTATCAGGCGAAGTTGGTGAACTCGCAGGTCGAGATCGGAAGCCATCTCGAAGAGGGTATTGTCCGGGTTTTTTCCAAGGTAAGCGAGTCACACATCGAACTTGACGACGCGGTTTTGCCCGAGGAACCGTATCAACCTTCAGAATCCGATGCTTTGCTTGGCGATGAGGACGTCAATTTGGCCGACCGATCCATTGATTCCAGGCAAAGCGAGGCAGAACAGGTCTCCGCTGCTAATCAGACTGTATCCCATGCCCAGGTTGACGGAGTCGAGGATAAATTGGGTGATTTGGGCAGAGAGGCCTCGAATGTTGAGGGTCAGGTGGAATCAACTTTGGACGAGTCCGAGGTCTTGCCCTATTCAACATCGACCAGGGTCGAGCCTGACCTGGCCCAGAGTTTGGGTCACATTTCTTCGCCTGAGAAGCGCGCCAGCTCAACGGCGGACGAAGAAGCGGGACGGCGTAAAACTGAAGGCCTGCATGAAACCGAACGGCCATCAATTGCCATTCAGGTGCGATCTCATTCCCAGGAGATGCAAATGTCGCGCAGAGCCGATGAAATCCTTGCGCGCATAAGGTCGCTGCGAATGGGCGGCGAGGAGCTGAGCGAAACTGTTTCCAGCGGCTCCGCAGACGTCTCAGTGATCGCCGTCGAAAATCCTCGGAGCGCGGCCGTACCCTACAGCAGAGAAGTGAAATCCCTCAGAGTCTTGTCCCAATCCGCTGCTGAAGAGTTGGATCTAAATATTGCTTCTGAGCATTTTGAAGAGTCTGAGACCGGGCAACGGCTGTATGAAACGGAAAGCCTTGCAACCGAGGTGGACGCTGCCACCAGGGAGTTGCTCGACGTGCGTGAGGAACTGCTGGCTCCGACTGCCACAATGCTCTTTAAGAAAGTCAAAAGACTGCTGGCTGACGAACAGAATGACCTATTGGACAAGGTGCGGAGGAGTTCCGGTTCTGAAGTGGTATTAAATATGCTTCTGGACGAAAAGGAGCAGATAGACGCTTTGGCGATTGCTTCTCTGGACTTTTTCGAACAGGTGCGATTAGGGGTGGCGGAACTCTTTGCGGAGACCAGCGGAAGCGCGGTGAGACGAGAGATCTCGAAACAGGCGGTCGAGTATTCGGAGGAGTTCGCCAAGGAGGTGGTGCTGCCATTGAGGCGGCGCATAGACGAGGCGCTGGCCGTTGATAACACGGTGGAGGACCAGTCCACTGCCGCCGCGCTAGGGGCGATATACCGGGATGTAAGGTCCAACTGGTTGGAGCCACTGATCTCGCAGTATGCCAACACTGTCTTCTGCGCCACGGTAATGCTTGAATCCGGGTACGAATCTTTTATCTGGGCAGTTGACCCCCAGGATGTCCCGTGCGCTGATTGCCTTGACAATTCGCTGGCAGGAGCCACTATTCGGGGTGAACAGTTTCCGACTGGTCATCTGCATCCAGGAATTCATTCGGGTTGCAGATGCCTTTTAGTGCCATTTATCGCCTAATCTCATTTCCATGAGGATTCCAGCTGATCTGCCGCCACAAAGAAGACGGGTAACCAAACGACAGTTACTGTTCTTTGTTGGGGTTGTTATTGTAATTGTTCTTGTTCTGTCCTTACGGAGCATTGCTGTTTTTTATACGGATTATCTGTGGTTTTCGAACTTCCATTTCACAGAAGTCTGGAGAGGAATTCTGCTGGACAAGGTTGGTCTCGCAGTAGTCTTCGACGTGATTTTCTTCGTACTGATGTTTGCAAATCTGATAGTGGCTGCAAGGCTGAGTCCTCCCATGTCCGCATTGGGAGCCAGCGAAGACGAATTGGTAATGCGATTTCGGTCAACGACCAACCGTTATCCACGTCTGACCCGAATACTTGCCGCGGCCTTTTTGGCGATTGTCGTGGGAACCTCAGCGTCTGGTCAATGGAAGAATTGGATCTTGTTCTCAAACTCGGTCCCTTTTGGCTGGACAGATCCACAGTTTCATAAGGACGCTTCCTTCTATATATTTAGGATGCCCTTTCTGTCATTTCTTGTGTCGTGGAGTTTTCTAGCTCTTGTAGTTGTGTTTCTGGCTGTTGCTGTCGTGAACTATTTTAATGGTGGCATTCGACTGCAGGGGCAGGGTTCCCGGGTCAGTCCTGCGGTCAAGGCACACCTCTCATTTATTCTGGCGTTGATGGCTTTGGTGAAAGCGGTCGGGTACTACTTGCAGCGGTACAAGCTGGTCAACTCCACTGACGCATATGTGAATGGCGCTGGATATACCGATGTGCACGCGGTGTTGCCAGCACTAACTCTGCTGCTGTTCATCTCGGTGGTTTCGGCCGTGATCCTGCTCGTTAACATAAGGCGTCAGGGATGGGTTCTCCCAGTGGTGGCGGTTGGATTATGGGGACTTATCTCCATCATTCTCGGTGGAATCTACCCGGCGATTGTGCAGAAGTTCATCGTTCAGCCTTCCCAGGTGTCAAAGGAGACACCGTACATCCAGAGGAATATAACCGCCACCCGTTTTGCCATGGGGATAAACAACGTCGCACAGGAACCTTTCGACTACAGCAGCACTATTACTGGTGCGACGCTTGCGGCCGATGCGCCAACGTTGGCGGCCGCAAGACTTTGGGACCCCACCACGCCAGTCCAGACATTTAACAAGCTTCAGGATATTCGTTCCTACTACCAGTTCAATGGTTTGGCTGTCGATCGCTACAACATCAATGGAGTTCAAACTCCCGTGATCATTGGTGTCAGACAGATCAACTCTGCGGATCTTCCTGCTCAGTCCTGGATAAACCTCCACCTGCAGTACACCCACGGTTATGGTGCGGTGCTTGCCGCAGCCAATCAAGCGACGTCCAATGGCAATCCTGCGTTTATTTTGCAGGACTTGCCTCCTGTATCTGGCAGCGGTGTCCCAACCCTTTCTCAGCCTCAGGTCTACTATGGGACAAACAATCCTGGATACGTGATAGTCAATACCAAACAACCTGAAATCGATTACCAAACCAATTCCGGGTCAACTGTGGAGACTCACTACAAAGGATCGGGTGGTGTCCAACTCACTTCATTTGTACGCCGCGCGGCTTTCGCACTTAGATTCGGAGATATCAATCCACTTATTTCTGGTCTGATCACGACCAACTCACGCATCATGTTCAATCGTGACATAGCAAATAGGGTTCAGAAGGCTGTGCCGTTCCTTAAATACGACTCCCGGCCATACCCTGTAATATATAACGGGCAGATCTATTGGGTAATTGATGCTTACACCACGACTTCGCAATTTCCATATGCACAGGCTGCTAACACTATTAACGTCAATAGTTCGTCAGGCTTGAACTCTCAGTTCAATTACGTTAGAAACTCTGTTAAGGTCGTTATTAACGCCTACTCAGGTTCAATGAAGTATTACGTCGTTGACCAGGCTGATCCGATTATCCAAGTCTACGAGAAGGCTTTCCCGAACATTTTCACGCCGGTTTCTCAGGCACCTGCCGGCCTGGTAGCGCACTTCCGATACCCGGTCGATGTGTTCACTGTCCAGGCAACGATGTATGGGCGGTATCACATTACCGACCCAACTGGGTTTTATAATGCCGGTGACGCATGGACCCTGGCGCAGGACCCTGGTACCTCGCCAAGCCAGGCGCTGACTCAGACGCAAACCACCAACGCGCAGGGTCTTCCTGTTGTAAGCAATCAGGTGACTAGGATGCAGCCATCTTACCAACTTCTTAGATTGCCAGGCGAGACGGGGTTGGGATTCGTCCTAACCGAGCCGTTTGTGCCAGTGTCGCAAAACAACCAGTTGCAGACGCTTTCGGGATTCCTGGCTGCGGGTTCTGACCCCGGCTCATACGGGAAGCTGACCGCCTACGTGTCGCCGAGAGCCCAGCAGGTGGATGGTCCACTTCTTGTCAACGCGGCGATAAGCGCTTCTCCGAGCATATCGCAGGCTATTTCACTGCTTGACCAACACGGATCACAAGTGGAATTCGGCCAGATGCTAATGGTACCTGTGCACAAAGCGCTGCTATATATTAGGCCTTTGTATGTTCAGTCATCTCAGAACCCGTTGCCTGAGTTGAAACAAGTAATTGTTGTTTACGGAACCCAGGCAGCTATGGAACCAACACTGTCGGCGGCGCTGAACGACATCTTTGGAGTGATAGTTCCAGGCACGTACGGTTCGAATCAGTCTCCATCGTCTTCCTCGTCGGCATCGTCGGGGACCGCGGCCACTTCTACTATTTCATCCTTGTTGACCCAGGCACAGAATCTGTGGAGCCAGGCGCAGGCCGACCTGAAGTCTGGAAATTTGGGGCTTTACCAATCTGCGATCAACCAGATGCAAGTTCTCATTACCAAGGCGCAGGCTTTGGCAAACGGAACTACAACTAGTCCGACTGCGTCAGGCACGACATCCACAACGACCACAACGACCGTTCCCGCGGGGGCGGGTGCTGCCTAATTGGGCCAAAGCGGTATGATCTGAGATTCGAAACAACTATAGTAGGAGTCTGTCGTCGCGGGGTGGAGCAGTCTGGTAGCTCGTCGGGCTCATAACCCGAAGGTCATAGGTTCAAATCCTATCCCCGCCACCAAAGAGTATGCAGGTCAGAGTCGGTCTTTCGGGGCCGGCTCTTCTGTTTCTCAAAGAGTCATCCCTACATTCATCCCTACAAC
>JAJYDM010000017.1 GCA_021777475.1 Actinomycetes bacterium
ACAAGTTGAGTCTCGTAAAGATGAGCTCAGGTCAGGCCCGGATTGAAGTTGGGCGTGTCCGCGTCAACGAGCACAAAGACGTCGCTCGGAGGGCGTCTGACGTTTCGTCATTGGCTCGATCTTGCCAGCCGGTTGGTCCTGTCCTGTCTGTCTGATGACGTTCGGCCCTGATTTGTACGCCGTGGCGATGGAATCTGTGGAATCATCGCCGATCACAGCTATTTCGGTGGGCCTTTCTTGGCCGCCGGAATACCGCAATGCCGGCCGAGCCACGATGTTCCTGATTGTTTGCTCCTCATTCCCAGCTGGAATGAGATCGGCGCGGGTTGGCGCTACAGGAAGTCGATAAATCTGTGGACAACTCATGGTCTGGCGCTTTCAACTTTCCAGGGGCAGTCGCAACAGTTGCTCTCGCTTCTGCCGGACCTTGGATTGGCCGGCTTTTGTTAATTTAGACCCTTTGTACGCTTGGAATTTGGGTGTCAGTCTAAATTAAGTGTCGATTGAAATAATTGCTCCGATTATCATTTAGCAGTAATTGAGACATCATCAAGAGCGGTTTAGGGACGGGCCCTTCGATACCGCGGCAACCAGTGTTTTACCACCAGGTGCCAAAGCCCGATCGATGAGGAGTGTTAAGTGGCTTTTGTTAAATCTTTGAAGTGTCGTGAGTGTCATAAGACGTATCCCATTGAGGCTCTGCACGTCTGCGAGTTCTGTTTTGGCCCTCTTGAAGTCGCATACGATTACGAAGGCATTGCCAGTTCAATATCCAGGGCGAAGATCGCAAGCGGACCGCCCACTATTTGGCGATATGCAGATCTCCTTCCGGTGGATGGCACAGATTACGTCTCGTTGGGTGTCGGCTTTACCCCTCTGGTGAGGGCGAGGAGCCTAGGCGCGGAGCTGGGCCTTCCCAACCTATGGTTGAAAAATGACACTGTGAATCCAACAGGGTCGTTCAAGGACAGGGTTGTGTCGGTTGCGCTTTCAAAGGCGAAGGAGTTGGGTCTCAAGGTTGCCGCTTGTGCATCGACGGGCAATTTGGCAAACTCGGTGGCTGCACATGCCGCATGGGCGGGGATGGAGTCGTATGTGTTCATACCAGCCAACCTGGAAAGGGCAAAGATCATCACTACTTCGATCTTCGGCGGGAACGTTATAGCCATCGATGGAAACTACGACGATGTGAACAGGCTTTGCGCTGAGCTTGCTTCCGAGGAGCCCACCTGGGCCTTCGCCAACGTTAACGTGAGGGCGTACTACTCCGAGGGTTCGAAGACCCTGGCGTACGAGGTTGCCGAGCAGCTTGGCTGGAAGGCTCCAGATCACGTGGTGGTGCCAGTGGGGTCCGGAAGCCAGTTGACCAAGATTCACAAAGGCTTCAATGAGCTTTACCAGGTTGGGTTGCTTGATGAAGAGCCTCACGTGAGAATTTCCGGTGCGCAAGCTGCTGGATGTGCGCCCGTTGCCACCGCGTTTGCGGCTGGACAGGATTACGTTCGTCCAGTCAAACCGAACACTATTGCCAAATCGCTTGCAATTGGCAACCCCGCTGACGGCTTTTATGCGCACGACGTGGTAAGAAAGACCGGCGGCGGATTCGGATCAGTTACGGACGACGAGATAATCGAGGGGATGGGCCTGCTTGCCCGTACCGAGGGGATTTTCGCGGAAACCGCTGGCGGAGTCACCATTGCGACACTCAAGAACCTAGCCAGAGAGGGCATCGTCAGGCCCGACGAGACTGTAGTTGCGTACATCACCGGTAATGGCCTCAAGACCGTTGAAGCTCTCGAGAACTCGCAGGGTCCGACCTTTGTAATCAAACCAACCTTGGAGGCATTTGCCGAGGTTTACGAATCTATAAGGAGCAATTAATGAGCGCTACGGTCCGGGTTCCAAGCCAGCTGCGGTCTCTCACTGGTGGAGTGGCGGAGCTTCAAATCGATGGCTCAACCGTAGGTGAGATACTCAAGAGGATTGATGCTCAATATCCAGGTCTGGGCGAGAGAATCTTTGACGAGAACGGGTCACTGAGAAGGTTCGTGAATGTGTTCTTGGCCGACGAGGATGTGCGGTTCATGGACGGCTTGGACACTTCGGTCAAGGAAAACCAGGTTCTCTCCATCGTCCCCGCTGTTGCCGGTGGAGCCTTTTAAAACCGTCGTCGTTAGTCCTGGTCAGAAAACTTTTGATCAATTGATTTAGAAAATTTCCAGAAATGTGTTCGCGATATGCAAATTTTCATCTATCGTGAATTCATATTGGCACTCTAGTATTGAGAGTGCTAAAAAGGGAACCCAACGGAGGGAACCAACGTATGGCTAAGTTGATTACATTTGATGAGCAGGCTCGCAGAGCCCTCGAAAGCGGCATGAACCAACTTGCCGATGCAGTTCGAGTGACTCTGGGCCCAAAGGGTCGCAACGTCGTTTTTGAGAAGAAGTGGGGAGCTCCCACGATTACCAACGACGGAGTCTCGATCGCCAAAGAGATCGAACTCGAGGACCCGTTTGAGAGAATTGGTGCGGAGCTGGTAAAAGAGGTTGCCAAGAAGACGGATGACGTCGCGGGTGACGGCACGACCACGGCTACAGTTCTTGCTTGGTCCATGGTGCGCGAAGGTCTCCGAAACGTGGCGGCTGGGGCAAACCCGATGTCTCTGAAAAAAGGTATCGAGGATGCTGTTGTCGCTGCTGTCGATGCGCTCAAGGCGATTGCGAAAGAGACTGAGTCGAAGGATCAGATCGCTCAGGTTGCGTCCATTTCTGCTGCTGACACCGAGATTGGCTCGATGATCTCAGAGGCGATCGAGAAGGTTGGTAAGGACGGTGTTATCACTGTCGAAGAGTCCAACACTTTCGGAATGGAAATGGATCTTGTAGAGGGTATGCGTTTCGACAAGGGATATATTTCACCGTATTTCGTGAGCGATCCTGAGTCGATGACGGCCTCTTTGGAGGATCCGTACATCCTGATCTATGGATCAAAGATCTCAAATGTGAGGGACCTTCTACCGATTCTTGAAAAGGTAATGCAGAGCGGCAAACCACTGGTGATTCTTGCAGAGGACGTTGAGGCGGAGGCTCTCGCGACACTCGTGGTTAACAAGATTCGCGGTACCTTTAAATCAGTCGCGGTGAAGGCTCCTGGCTTTGGAGAGCGGCGCAAGGCCATGTTGCAGGATATAGCCATTCTCACTGGCGGCCAGGTGATAACCGAAGAGGTTGGTTTGAAGCTGGAATCTGTCACCCTTGATCTTCTGGGTAGGGCTCGCAAGGTTGAGGTAACCAAGGACGAGACCACCATCATCGAAGGCAGCGGGACCGATGATGAGATCAGGGGTCGAGTGAATCAGATCAAGACCGAGATCGAGAACACCGATTCAGATTATGACCGCGAGAAGCTCCAGGAGCGGCTAGCGAAGCTTTCCGGAGGAGTGGCCATCATCAAGGTGGGAGCTGCTACGGAAGTGGAGCTCAAGGAAAAGAAGCATCGTATTGAAGATGCGGTCTCTACCACAAAGGCAGCCATTGAAGAGGGTGTAGTCCCCGGTGGTGGTGTGGCCCTGCTGAGATCCCAGGCTGCGATTTTGGCGGTTGCCGACAAGCTCGAGGGAGATGAGGCCACTGGTGCCAGGATTGTTGCAAAGGCTGTGGAGGAGCCTCTGAAGCAGATTGCGGTTAACGCAGGCATGGAAGGCGGAGTTGTCGTCGAGAGAGTTAAGTCTCTCAAGACTGCAACCGAGGGTCTCAACGCTGCGACTGGCGAATATGAGGACTTGGTCAAGGCCGGTGTTATCGACGCCGTGAAGGTGACCCGTTCGGCACTTCAGAACGCTGCCTCGATTGCCGCACTTTTCTTGACTACCGAAGCCGTGGTTGTGGAGAAGCCGGCCGAGAAGGCACCACCCGCTCCTCATGGGATGGAAGATTACTAAATCTCACATGTAGGAGTATTTAGGAGCTGAACTCTGAGGGAGGCGCAAGCCTCCCTCTTTTCTTTTAACCAGTTCTAGGATCTCTATCACTCTGATTCAACGAACTGGGTTTTCTTGGCAGAATGGTCCCGGCTAGGCCGCGGTCTATTTTTCTTTGGTAGTTGATCAACGTTGGTTATCATTTGAGCAAATGCCGCGGAGTGTCAGATTATCCAACATGGTGTTTTTGCCTGCTGTCGGGGTTTGCAGGGATTGGGAGGCGGTTTTCCTGGCGCCGGACACAGGAACACTCTGGGCGGATTGCGCGAGAAATGGCTAGGACCATCTGAACCACATAAACCCATTGTGTGGGGATTCATAGATTGAGATTTCACCGAACGGGACGGTCTTCGATCAGCGGAGGATCGTCAACCTAACCTCAGCGCGGTTTTCATGATCTGTGTTGCACCAATTGGAATTTGATGTTTGTCGAACTTTTCTCCGAGCGGCAGGTGGATTAGACGAGAATTGCAACGGGTCTCTTATCAGACGTTCCATATATCATCAAACAATACATGGACCTCCAGTGCGCAAACTGCGCTATATCGGTTGCATCCTTGCGCCGGGTACTCCTGCTTTCAGATCCTTTTGTCCTCGTTGCGGATACCTGAGTTAATAGGCATCAGGTCGTTTTCTATCCAGAGATCACCCGACCTGGCGGTTTCCAAGGATCGACACATGAGGTGAAAGTTGTTATTTCGGTCAGCAATATCACAGTTCTTTATCATTGGGCGTTTCCGGATGCGAAGAAAAGCATGGGTTTGCATCTCTGAAGCGTTGGACATAGGGCTGCCTCTTTCGCTGCCAACAGGACCGTGATTGACGATGTTGTGAATTAGTGGACGATTAAGGAGTAACCACGGGCGGGGATGGCAGTTTGAATTTGATTCTTGATAGTGCTTCCGATGAGGACTGGAATTCATGCCGAGATGGCGCTCCTAGCTTCAGAAAGCCGCACGCCCTTGGTCAGGGTCAGGGCCAGGTGTCTGCCAGCACTGCCGCCGGGCTTTCTGGTGTTGGTGATGCTCCAGAACACTAAAGATCCATTGAAGCCGTTACGTGCGTTTTGGGAAATGTTGTTGCGTCGTCATGGCGGTTGATACTGCACCTCGCTATGGAGTATTGCGTCATGGCCAGTACCGGCCGTCTTGACGGCGTGAAGACTGGAACGAGCACCACTCCGAGGAGATTTTCCGGCAATCTTGGGCGCCACGCAGTTTGCGAAATTCATAAATGGATATTGAGGCATGGGCCAGATGCTGTCTTGTTATCGTGCGAACGCGAAACTTAGAGCTGGCCAGTTTTCCTGCCGAGTTGCTTGAGAGGATCAGTGCGAGGTGAGTCGAACCAGGCGGTAATGCTTGGGGGCAGGTTCGAGTCGAAATTGGCGGATTTGGACAAATGGTAAAGAACCTCTACAAGGAAACCAGGCCGTTTGTCCTGGCTAGCGAGCATACATTGTACACCCACACGATTGTCACTTGCGAAGACCTGATGGCCATAGTTGAAGGTGTCGGGGGTCCCTTAATGGACCGTCGGACCTATGGTGTTCCCGTCTTTCCGAGGAGGTAGAGGAGTGGTATGAGCATGTGGCGATCGATGATAGGACGCGACCGCTCGTCAATGCCCAACTGCCGCCGAGACCGTTTCTTCTGATTCGGCTGCTACGGTGGGGTTGCAGTATGAAAGTGCTGTCTAGTCAGGTAAAGCCGTCGAGGAGATAGTTCAGATGAGTGAGGTCACGTCGCAAATGCAAGTCGCGGAGCCTGGAGTTCCAGGCGAGGGCTGGTCGGTGCTGCATCTCTTCTTCCAGGTGGGATCCTCGGTAGACAAAGAGCAGGTGTTTGGAGCCCTCAGAGGTGCGTTAGGTGATGGCTACCAAGTTGTGACAGCTTCACTTATAGGTCATAAGGCTGACTTTGCGGTCATGGCATTGGGGCCGGACTTGGCCAGGTTGAGACGCCTTCAGAGTGAGCTGCAGGGATCGGGTTTGTTTCTTGCGGACTCCTATGTCTCTTTGACCGAGGTGTCGGAATATGCGAAGAATATTCCTGAGGATCGAAAAATTCCACGGCTCTATCCCGTGCTGCCTCCGGCCGGCAAGAGGGCGTTCTGCTTTTATCCGATGTCAAAGCGACGCCAACCCGGTGCGAACTGGTACATGCTCAGCTATGAGGATCGCGAAAAGCTCATGTCAGCCCACGGAACCTCAGGCCGCAAGTTTGGGGGCCGGATAATCCAACTGATCACCGGCTCTACCGGTTTGGACGCCTTCGAATGGGGAGTCACGCTTTTTGGACAGCGAATTGATGATATCAAGGAGGTCGTCTACACGTTGAGGTTTGACGAAGTGTCTGCTGTGTATGCTGAATTTGGTCCGTTCTATGTTGGCATTGTCGATGAACCGGAGTCGGCTTTGGGAGTCTGTCTACCAGATTCAAACTAGGTTCGGCCTCTTCGCCAGGTCTATTGAGAAAGATGCAAATGAGCAAGTTGACTACCATATCACGATCTGAGGTGCTGTCAGATCCGAGAGTTCAGTCGCTGCTGAGCGACACAACATTCTCTGCCCTCGTATCCCGACTGCAGGAGCTGGACCAGGTAGTCGTGGCATTCTCGGGGGGAGCTGATTCAGCATTTCTCGCATATGTGGCACGGTCGGCGCTTGGCAGGGAGTCGGTGAAGGTTGTTACTGCCGTTTCGCCTTCGCTGGGAAGTGGGGAACTTGACCATTGCAGGGAGTCGGCTAGAGCATGGGACATCCCGTTTTCCACTGTGGCGACTTCGGAGATGGATAATCCCAACTATGTCGCGAATGGGCATGATCGCTGCTACTGGTGCAAAGTTGAGCTGATGAATTCCATCAGTCCAATAATTGAAGCAACTAGTGCCAAAGTCATTCTTGGAGTGAATCTCGATGATCTGGGTGACTTCAGACCGGGCCAGAAGGCAGCTCTTGAAGCGGGGGCCATATTTCCCCTCGTGGATGCCAGATACACAAAAGAGCTGATAAGGGAGCATTCGCGTATACTCGGGCTTTCGACGTGGAACCGACCGCAGTCGGCCTGCCTATCGTCTCGGATTCCCTATGGCACGTCTGTATCTGTACCAATTCTTTCCCAGCTCGACCGGGCCGAGACAGCTCTGAAGAGGCTAGGATTCGCGCAGGTTCGAGTGAGACATTACGACATGCTGGCCAGGATCGAGTTCTTGTTGGAGGATTTTGAAGCTGTGGTTGAAAAGCGTTCACAGGTCGTGGATGCCGTGAAGAGTGCAGGATATCGCTATGTTACCGTGGATATGGAGGGGTTTAGATCTGGGAATTTAAACGCCAAGATTGCTCCAGAAGTATCCGTAGAAGACCGTTGCTAACTAGTCTCTTATATGTTTCAATGTGCTTGAACCTCGGAGGCAAGAAATGGCAACTCAAAGAGTCAAGCTGATTTATCCAGAGTCTCTGATAACAAGGCCCGTCTTGTCTGAGGCAGCGATTCAGTTCAAGGTAATGTCCAATATACGCCGCGCGGCGGTGGACGAGGGCAGCGGTTGGATCATCTGTGAACTCGACGGAGATGCGCCTGCGATCGAGCAGGCTGTGGCTTGGATGGTCTCGCTGGGGGTTGACGTTGAGGGCCTCAGCGACGTCGTAGAGAGCTAATCAAGGCTTTACCGTCAAGGGTCGTTAATTTTGAACCGGCTGTTCGGGAGTTCCTGCTGGACTGGGTGTACATGCGGCATTTTAAGCGGACCAGCTGTCGTTTCGCAGATTGAACCCGTGGTGAATCACTGAGTTCTGATGAAGAGGTGGCACCAACGCTACCGCTGGGCACATCATCGGGTGATCTTTACGACAGGCATGGTTTTGGCACCGAACCCGTGTCCGACACAGGAAAGATATCGAGTTGTCCTGATGAGTCGTGTTATTCGGAGGGAGCCACCACCGCAGTGCAATACATGCATCGCGAAGCCGCGGTTGGAATCGAGGAGAGGCATTCCGGGCATTCGCGCATTGGAGTGGTGGGGTCGTTGGTCTTTGAAAGTCTTCCCGTCATCCTAGCCACCGGGGCGACAACCACGAAGTAGACGACCAGGGCAATGACAATGAAAGTTATCAGATTGTTGAGTAAGTCCCCATAGGCAAATTTGGATGTATTAATTGAGAAGAACAGTTGAGCGAAGTTCGGCTGTTTGCCAAACGCGCCAATTGTCGGGGTGATCAAGTCCGCGACAACGGCTGTCACGACCTTTGCGAACGCGGTACCGATTACCACCGCAACCGCCAAGTCTACGAGGTTACCCCGCAGCAAGAATTTCTTGAATCCACTCATTGCAACTGCCTCCTGTATGAGATGCTCGCCATAGAGAGAGGGTACCAATAAAGTGGGACTGGAAAGTTGACAAAAATTAATTATGGTCGCAACTACTGCACATTTTGCATAATTGGGGCTATCCATAGTCAATCTTGGGCCGGGAGACTAACACATCCCCGAAAAACCCTCCGGATTGCACTACTGCCTCGGTTGGTGCCAGCCTGCCTTGGAAATCCCATCCCTGGGTTCAAAGAAGATGCAGTTATCGGGACAGGCAAACGGAAAAGGTTCATTAGCGCCAAGGCGGCACTTTTCCAGCTTGTCGCCTGATTTCACAGTTTGCATTATGTAGTGCTTGCAATCTACATTTACCGCCATCATCTTCGATCTTAGATAGATTTCGTGGGAAATCTGATCCGCGCGTGGTCATTTTGTGAATTCTGGACGATTTGCCGTCACATTGTGTGATGAATATCGCTAACTTCATCTATGTGGATGTTCCTAAATCAGCGCTTGTTCGATGGAGTGAAGCCCTCGCTGGTGTGGCCAGCACGGGGCTGTCGTTCACCGACAGCCTCTATGAGAAGGAGCGCTTTGAGGAGATACTGCATATTGCCGCCGAGATGAAGGCATACCTGCGCGGACAGCCTGATCCCCATGGGCGTTATGTTGACGAGATATTTGAATTTTGGAAGTCGTCTGTTGGCAGAGGTATTCCTGGATATGTCACTCCAAAGACGGCGGTTGGCGCGATCGTTGGTAACGAGCACAAGGAGCTGCTTCTTGTCCAGAGAGCTGACTCCGGTGTATGGCTGTATCCAACAGGTTGGGCCGATGTAGGATACAGCCCCGCAGAAATCGTTGCTAAAGAGGTCCTCGAAGAGACTGGAATAGTGGTAAAGCCTAAAAAGCTGCTTTCGGTGGTGGACGGCATGCAGAAGGGGTTCACCTCGGTCCCAATGTATTCGATGATCTTTTATTGCGAACACGTAAGCGGAGATCTCAAGGCTCACCCGCTTGAGTGTCTCGATGTCGGATGGTTCAGCGAGGATTCTTTACCAAGTCCGCTTGCAGCCTTTGGGAGCTGGGTGTCAATGGCATTTTCGGCAATTGATGGTGAATACTCAGAAACCTATTTTGACCCACCCAGGGATCCACTTTGGGCGTCACCAACCGATTGAAAAAGTATTAGAGCCATACTCTGGCCGAATTTAGTGCATCGATGGGGCCGGTATGTATTGTCGTCCCGTAATGTCGTCCCGTATTGGCGCCTTCGCCGCCAGTTGCCGTCTTTGTGGTCGTTCGACCTTGGTCAGGGTATCGTTGCCGGAACTGTTTAGTTCAATGACTTTGCCATATCGCCCGCAGGTCAGCTCTCGGATAGCCCTTGAGAACTACTCGGATTAGTTTCCGAACTTCGTGCCAATCAAATCGGAGCGGGTTTCCGTCATTGCAATGGTGCTGGAGAGCGTGCCTAAAGCCCGGTGAACCTTGTCCACCGTATCTTTGACGCAGGTCAGTCTTTCTTGTGATTTCTCAGGAAGTTTTGCACCTCTTCGGTAAGAGAATCGATCGATCCCGACTCCAACTGCTGTTCAAACACATTTGGATCGACGATTTCTTCGTCGCCCTCTTCGAGATCCCGGGAGGCTTCTAGCTGTGCAATGTATGCCTTGGCCTCGTCGTCATTGTCAATTATCGAAGCGATTTGGCGGTCGTATTCAGCCGTGGCAAGGTCAAGCTCAAGGGTATCAACCCTAAAAGCAAGGAGTTCCAGCAGTTTTTCCACCAGCGCTCTGGCCCCTTTTGGGGAAGGAGTCTGGGTAATATAATGAGGAATATTTGCCCAGAGCGACGCCCCAGGGATTCCGCCCTTTTCAAACCAAGCGGTCAGGACTCCGATTATTCCGGTGGGACCCTCGTAGGAAGAAGGAATAAGGCCGTGTTGCTCGACCAGATCTGAGTTGTTGGAGGTTACCGCCACCCTTACCGGTCGCGTGTGGGGGTAATCAGCGAGCAGAGCGCCAAGCGATACTATCATTTCGACTTCAAAATCTTCGGCGAGCTCGAACAAAGTTGAGGCAAATCTTTTCCATTTGAGTTGGGGTTCCGGACCTTTCACAAAGATGAGATCCCTATCTGTGTACTCAAGGTGGGCTACTGCAATGGACGTTCTCGGCCAGCGAATCTTTCTATTGAATGAATCTTCCAGAGTTACTTGTGGCCTAATTGAAGTGAAGTCGTAGAATTCCTCCGGATCTATCTCAGCGATCACTTTGGCGTTGAGTTTTTTTTTCAAAAAGTCAACGGCCAGCGTCGCCGCTTCGGCTGCATCATTCCATCCGGCGAAGGCGGAAATTAAGATTGGCCTGCGCAGCTCAGATGGGATTTGATCCAGCCACACTAAATCTTCCATCTCTCAAGGATACCTCGTTTATGGGGACTAAAGAAATCTGGTAAGACTACTTACCCAAGACTGCTTCATCACAATCTTTCGGAATGTGCATAGCATCGTGGAAAATTTGGCGATAGATTATTCAACTTGGTGGTCTGGTTGTGTGTCGACACATGGGGGTTCGACGGGAATTGATAGAAGTGATTCGTGTTGACAATGCATCGGAGAAAGTATTAACGGCAATCAATCGCTTGGTTCCCCAGCTTTCGGGCTCGGCTCGGCCACTCGACTTGGAGGATCTGAAAAGGCTCGTCGGCACCGATTGCGTGAACTTTCTTCTAGCCATGGATGGAGACACAGGGGAGATATTGGGGACGTTGACGCTGGTGGTTTTTCCGATTCCTACTGGCATCAGGGCATGGATCGAAGATGTCATAGTGGATTCGAATGCTCGAGGCAAAGGAGTTGGCAAACTTCTGACTAAAAGGGCGATAGAAATAGCTGGGTCGGCGGGGGCCAAGACAGTGGATTTGACATCGCGGCCTTCCAGGGTGGAAGCTAATTCGCTGTATCAGGGTTTGGGATTTGAGCTCAGGGAGACGAACGTCTACCGATTCGTCGGCAACTAGTGACGCGTTTGTTAGTAAGGGGGCTATCTATTGTAGATTGGAAGCAAACGAATTTTGTACTTGTGGCCTAAGAGCCTCTAAGATTCGAACTGTATCTGTCGCAATAAAGGTGCCGCAGATTTAATAAGCATTCTGCAAGGAGCGTGATATGCCCTTGTGGAACGGAGATTTAGCCGAGGAAGGCGGGATCGTGCCTGAGAGCATTACGATAACGGATAATCGATCTGGTAAGACCATCGAGATTCCTATTGAGAACGGTGGGGTGTCTTCAGCAGAGTGGTCAAAGCTGCTTCCGGGGATCTGGTTTTATGATCCGGGACTCACCACTACAGCGATGACTTCGAGTTCAATTACATACCTTGACGGGGATGAAGGGATCCTGCGGTATCGGGGTTACCCAATTGAACAGTTAGCAGAGGATTCCACCTACCTTGAGGTGGCCTATCTCCTTTTGAAGGGAGAATTGCCGACCCCTACGCAATATGACCAGTGGGTTCGTGACGTCACCCACCACACGTTTATTCATGAGAATGTCAGAAAGAGATTCCTTGAGGGGTTTCACTACGACGCTCACCCAATGGGGATGCTTGTGTCCGCGGTTGCGGCACTGTCCACTTTCTATGCTGATGCAAAACAAATCTCAGATCCGGAGATCAGAGAAAAGCAGATTGTGCGATTGATTGCCAAGATGCCGACGCTGGCGGCTGCGGCTCACAGATTCTCAGTTGGTATGCCGTTCGTCTATCCTGACAACGAGCTATCGTTCCCAGCCAACTTCCTGTCAATGATGTGGAAGATTGCAGAGCCGCATTTCGAGGCTGATCCCGTGCTTGTTCGCGCGATAGACATTTTGTTCATTCTTCACGCTGATCACGAGCAGAACTGTTCGACCACTGCGATGAGGACCGCGGGCTCGGCGCATTCGGACCCATACTCCTCCACCGCCGCGGCATGCGCCGCGCTATATGGACCTCGTCACGGTGGTGCAAACGAAGCTGTTGTGAAGATGCTGACCGAGATTGGCTCCCTGGACAACGTCGAACCCTTCATAAAGAGCGTAAAAGAGGGCAAGGCAGGACAAAGGCTCCAGGGATTTGGCCACAGGGTTTATAAGAACTACGACCCACGGGCGAGAATCATCAAAAAGGTCGCATATGACGTTTTTGAGGTTACAGGCAAGAACCCACTACTTGACATCGCTCTCAAGTTGGAGGAGGTGGCGCTATCTGATGACTACTTCATATCGAGGAAGCTCTATCCGAACGTCGATTTTTACTCTGGATTGATTTACCAGGCAATGGGCTTTCCGATTGAAATGTTCCCGGTTCTGTTCGCAATACCTAGAGTTTCAGGATGGCTGACGCACTATGTCGAACTGCTGGAACAGGATTCAAAAATTGTCCGCCCTCGGCAGGTTTACACCGGCGAGCCAGAGCGGAAGTATGTGCCGATCGATCAACGCTAATGTCTAGTGGACTTTGATTTGGCCGGGGCATCTTGTGCCAAATCAAAGTCCTTTTAATTTAAGGTGGCGGGTACCTCACGCAAAGTGTTGATTAACGGATAGGTGTGTGGATGCGGTAGGCTTATTTAAGTGTTTTTGCGAAATCTGGTTCCCCAACCAATACTCAAACAACTTGATCGCTCAGAAACTGCGCTGAAGGCCTTCAAATACACTGTCGCTTCGGTAGTTTCAGTTGTGATCTCTCAGGTAATTCTTTTCCTGGCTTTTGGGGTGCTGCATCTGTGGTCTGCAACCACGTCCAACTTCGTGGCAGTTGCCGTGTCAGCCTTGCCGTCCTATTACATGAATCGGGCGTGGGCATGGGGTAAGTCCGGTAAATCCCATCTTTTCCGGGAAATCCTGCCATTTTGGGGCCTTGCCTTTCTGGGCCTGGTGCTTTCCCTTTGGGCTGTGGCCGCTGCCGAGCATTTCGCGCTAGTACACCACTATCGTCATATTGAAGTCGCGGTGATTGTGAATGTGGCGTCAATTGCTGCTTTTGGAGTACTTTGGGTTGGCAAATTTATCATTTTCAACAAGCTACTTTTTGCCAACAATGACGATTCTGACCTAGTCAGTTTGCTCGACTAGGCGGCGGCGGTTTATCCTATCAATTGCACAGCGCCCGATTAATACGTTCTGCAGTCAGCTAGGAGACCAGCATTGAACTTCAAAGATGTAATCAAATCGATTGAACCGGCTTCGGCGTCCAACTATCAGAAGGGCCTCGAACGGCAATCGTTGTTGACGAAACCCGCAGGAGCTCTTGGATTTCTCGAGGAGATAGCCAGTAAATATTGCGCTATATCACCGGAGTTTCCCCCTTCAGTCCCGTCATCCTCGGTTGTCTGCGTTTTTGCATCTGACCATGGCGTATTGGAGGAAGGTATTACTCCGTGGCCCCAGGAGGTGACTTTACAGATGGTTGCCAACTTCTTGAATGGCGGTGCAGCCATCAACGCAATTGCCAAGCAGGTGGGAGCCGAAGTGTCTGTAATAGACATCGGTGTTGCTGGCGACACCTCTGGTTTCGCAGGGATTATAAACAGAAAGATCCGTCCTGGCACCGATAATCTGGCCCGGCGCCCGGCAATGACTTTGCGTGACGCTGAAGATGCGATTCAGGCAGGCTTTGATGTGGCAAACTCGGTAATAGATGATGGCTGTGACCTCCTCTTAATTGGCGACATGGGGATCGGCAACACCACACCGTCGGCGGCACTCATCTCTTGGTTCACCAAGTCTGGAGTTGAGGAGACCACCGGTAGGGGAACCGGTATTGACGACGAACGAATGGTCCTCAAAATCAAGGCGATCAAGGCCGCGCACGCTCGCTTGTCGGATGGGGGTACCTCAGACCCACTCGAGGTGCTTGCGTCAATCGGTGGGTTGGAGATTGCCGGGATGGTCGGACTCATATTGGCTGGGTCTTCGCGACGCATTCCAGTGGTTTTGGACGGCGTGATTGCGAATGCTGCGGCGGTTGTCAGCTACGAACTCAACCGAAATGTCAAGGATTACATGTTTGCCGGCCACCTTTCTCAAGAGCCTGGAGCCAAAAAAGCGCTTGACTACATTGGGTTGAAGCCGGTGTTGGTCCTGGATTTGCGGCTCGGTGAGGGTACCGGAGCATGCCTCAGCGTTCCTATTATCCAGTCTGCTGTCAGGACCCTGATCGAGATGGCCACTTTTGACTCTGCCGGAGTCAGCGAGGCTTAGACAGGGTTTTGGCCAGTCGATCAGCTGCCAGCGATGCGCTTGAAATGCAGGCGGGTATTCCGACTCCCAGGAAAGGCGCTCCGGCAAGTTCAACTCCTGATGGCAGACTTTCCCTAATACGTTGGATCAACTGTGAGTGAAATGGCTTGAACTGGGGAATTCGCTTCTGCCATCGGGCGACATTACTTCGAATAGATCGTGACCTAACCCCCAAAATATTGGTCATCTCGGCTTCCAAGGTGGCGACAAGACTTCTGTCATCGAATCCCCAAACTCGGTTGTCTCCGATTCTCCCTGCCGACACCCGAAGGATCGTTTCGCCTTCACTCTTCCAGCTAGGCCATTTGTTGGTTGCGAAGGTGATTGCCGACGTTAGTGTTTTGGTTTGTCTTGGAACAAGCAAACCGGATCCCCGAAGCGGCTCGCCAAAAGATGCGTCCTCGTAGCCGAGCAGCGTCATTATCGGCGACGCATAGTCAATGGTATCTAGAAGTTCTGACGCCGTTCTGCTCACAGCTTTTAGAAGCCGTGACGTCACAAAGGCAGGAGTGGCGCAGATAACGCCCTCCGCATCGAAGGACTTTCCTTCTGTGGTGATCCTGTAGCCGTCAGCCAAAGGCAGGATCTCTGCGGATTCACATCTCGTGAGGATCTCCACGTTTCGTTTTTCCAAAAGGCCGACCAGGCTGTCAACCAGACTGGAAAGTCCACCCTCGAGAGAGTAGAACATGGGATGTCCGCTGGGCGTGTAATTGGCCATTTGGGACCTCAGACCTTTCGAAACCGACGTATGGGTATGGGCGGCGTCTAAATACTGCGGAGCACACTGAGCCAATGAGAGTTCATATACAGTCCCGGCATGAATGCCGCCGACCAGCGGTTCAATCAGCCTGTCGGTTACCTCTTTGCCCCATCTCTTTTTGGCAAATGCCCCAACCGTTGTGTCACCTTGAATCTTTGCCTGACCCAAGAAGGGCTCAATGGCTGCTCTCAGCTGTCCAGTCTTTGATATCAGCGAATTTCCAAAGAATTTTTTGAAGTTGCTTGGTGCTCCAAACACGGTTCCAGGCGGAATTGGATGGAGTGCTGAGCGGGAATAGATGAAAGCCGAGTTTGTCGCAGGGGAAATGAGCCTTCCAGATAGATCAAGGTCTGCCGCCAGATCGATGGCGGACGGATTTCTTGTTATGAACGAGTCGGGACCAGTCTCCGCAAAATGGGAGCCAAACTCAACTTTACTAACGGTGCCGCCGAGGCGATCGTCTGATTCGATTACCGTTATGTCCTGCGGATCAATCTGCTGCGATAGAAAATATGCCGATGCGAGGCCTGATATGCCTCCGCCTATGACAACAACCTTAGTCACTGCTCTCCTAAATGTTTATGGTTTTGGCGTGCCTTCCCTGATGCTGGCGCCCTTTTCGTGGACAAGGTCGACGACGGTTTTGATCACCTCAGGATCTGATTCAGGAAAAATTCCATGGCCCAGATTGAAAATGTAGCCCGGAGAGATTGCCGAGGACGAAAGAACCTTTTCGGACTCACTCAGCGCAGCTTCAGCGCCTATGAGGATGTTGACCGGATCTAGATTACCTTGGAGCGCGACTTTCCCTTTGGTGATTCGATATGCGTCGTCCAGGCCAGTACGGTCGTCGACGCCGACCACCGTGCAACCTGAGTTGGCCATTTGCTCCAAAAGACTCGCCGTTCCCACGCCAAAATGGATCGACGGTACATCGAGGTGTGCCAGCCGATGGAATACTGCGTTTGAGTGTGGCGCAACCATCTCCCGATATTCAGATGGGGAGAGGATGCCCACCCAAGAGTCAAATAGCTGGAACATCGCGGCTCCGGCTGTGATCTGTGATTCCAGAGATGCGATCGCCAGACTGGTAAGTCGGTCCATCAGCTGGTGCCACAGCGCGGGGTTCAATCGCATGAGCGACTTGGTTTTGACGTAGGTCCTGCTCGGGCCACCTTCGATCAGGTAGCTGGCAACGGTGAAAGGTGCACCTGCGAATCCGATCAGGGGAATGTTGAGTTCCTCTACGAGGATTTTGATGGTTTCAATGACGTATGGGGTGTCAGTTTCAGGTTCAAGATTGCGAAGGCGCGTGAGGTCATCTTTGGAGCGGAATGGATCTTTGATTACCGGACCCCTACCTTCGACCACCTCTATGCCGAAGCCCACGGCGAAGGCTGGAACTATTATGTCCGAGTAGAGAATTGCAGCGTCTACTCCGTAGCGCCTCACCGGCTGGAGCGTGATTTCAGCGCTCAACTGCGGGTCTTGAATTGTGTCCAAAATTGACCCGCGTTTTCTGACCGCTCTATATTCAGGAAGCGAACGTCCTGCTTGACGCATGAACCACACCGGTACCATTGACGTACGCTCGCCCATGGCGGCCCTGATTATGAGATCATTTTCTAATTTATGGGACAAACCCTTGCCCTTCATAAAACGCTATTAGAAGCTTAGATTCGAAATACGGAATTCATTCGGCGGACACCCGCCAATTCCGCATGCAAGTCGATTGGACAAAACCGTTTTGTTGAAGAAGCTGCTCCAAAACGCGGATAAAATGAATAGTTATTTAATTTTTCTACCGAAGAAAAGGTTTACGTGTCGCTAAATCCAGATTTGGCTGCAGAGCAAAGGTATCTTGCCAAAGCAAACGATCGTTTGGAAGCAATGCGGGTATCTGCGAGAGAGATGATGGAGTCAGTTCTTGGCACACCTCGTGGAGGAACTCATCAGGCTAGAGCTGAGCGGGACGTCATTGTTCGCCAAAGTCTTGCCCGACTCGAACAGCTCGAGATTGGTGATCAGGCGCTCAGTTTCGGAGGTATCGACTACGAAAGCGTTCTCGCACAAGTTTGTACCTATCATATTGGCCGGCTTGCTGTCTCCGATGAAACCATTGAGCCCCTCGTGGTTGACTGGAGGGCTCCGGTGGCGGAGCCCTTTTATCGAGCGACAGGGAAGGAGCCAATGGGCCTTTCCAGGAGAAGGCACTTTGCCTTGGAGCACAAGGCGCTGGTTTCGATCGAAGATGAACTGTTCGATCTTGACGGGGCAATTCCTGACCAGCAAGGGTCTGGGGAACTCAGGTTGGCTGGACCCGGCTCGCTATTTGCGGCGGTTACCCGCACTCGAACCGGCAGGATGGTGGATATCGTCTCCACAATTCAGGCTCAGCAGGATGAAGTGATACGCTCTTCCCTATCCGGGATGCTCGTTGTCCAGGGCGGCCCCGGAACAGGCAAGACCGCTGTCGCCCTTCATCGTGCCGCCTACCTCCTCTACACCTATCGGATGCGGCTCGAGCGTCAAGGAGTTCTCGTTGTCGCACCCAGTCGGATATTCGCACGATACATAGATCAAGTGCTCCCATCGCTAGGTGAGACCGGTGTGCAGATTACGACGGTTCACGGGCTTGCTGGATTTGGAGAGGCGACTTTGAGCGATACCGAGGACGAGGCCCGCCTTAAAGGCGACCTGAGGATGACCCGCTTTATAATCAAGGCAATTCGTGATCGAGAGAGACCTCTGAAACATCCGGTAGAAATTGCTCTCGGAGCCTATGTCGTCACAGTCACCCCTGAGGATACGGCTGAAGCGGTACGGACCACCAAACGTCGCAGTGGTACCCATAACCAAAGGCACAGGTTCATTGAATCATTACTCGCCGTGAAGATTGCTGACAAGTATCTTGCCAAAAGTGACGTACGTTTGGGTGAAACGGCGTCAGGTGTTGGCGAATTCGATGAAGAGTTTGTTAATTTTGGCGAGGCGGGAGCGGCCGAGGAGAATCAGGCGAAACGAGTTTTGGCTCTGCGTGTCAAAAAGTCTCCAGAGTTCCAGAGCGTAATTCAGAGGATCTGGCCAAGGCTGTCTCCTGAGATGCTGTTGGCAGACCTATATTCGCATCTTCCGTTGATTCGTCTGGCCGGCAAGTCGATCCTCTCGGAAGCTGAAATGAGACTCCTTTATCGGCCTGGATCGTCAAGCGGAAAGGCCAAGTCGTGGTCAAGGTCAGACCTTGTGTTGCTAAATGAGGCGAAAGTCCATTTGGGCAGCTATCAGAAAAGATCGGACGAAGTCGATGAAGAACGGGCCTACGGACACCTCATCGTAGATGAGGCGCAGGACCTAACTCCACTTGCTGCCAGGATGGTCGGTAGGAATTCGCTTTCTGGATCAATGACCCTCGTTGGCGATGTGGCCCAGGCCACCTCTCCTTTTGGTCAGCGCACCTGGCAGGAGATCGTCGCGCCGATGCAAAAAGCGGATTCGTTCAAACTGGTCGAGCTGAAGGTTAATTACAGGACCCCCCAGGAGGTGATGGATGTTGCCGGTGGCCTCTTGGAGGAATTCGCTCCGGAACTTAAACCGGCGATTTCTATTCGCCACAGTGGAGAGCCGGTGGTCATGACTTCGGTCGGGACCGAAAAGTTCTTTGGTCTTTTGGCAGAGGTGGTACGCAATGAGGTTGGCCTGGTGGAGCCTGGCACGGTTGCGTTGATCGTTCCTGCTGAGGAAAAGGCTGTTTACCTGGATGAACTTGCTCGCGCGGGGTTGAAGGTGTCGGCATTTCCGCAGGAGCCTCTGTCGGTACTTTCAATTCGTGAGGCAAAAGGTCTGGAGTTTGATTCGGTAGTTATTTCGGGGGCAAATCGGCTGCTACCGGCGGGTGCCTTGAATCTCCAGGCTCTGTTCGTGGCCATGACTCGAACAACCAAGCGATTAGTTTTTGTGCACAATAGCGATGTACCGGATGTTATTGTTGATTTGATATCACAGCAAAAATCAGGTAATGGGAAAGAAATGCCGAATAATTTGTTATTGGGCGAATCGGGGATGAAGGGTAATTTGACGGTTTTATGACTCAGGCAATTGCAGCTTCTGTTGAGCCGGTACCAGGAGGAATTAGGTTCAACAAACCAACCATGCTCGGCGTTGGTACCATGGTTTGGCTCGGTTCGGAGCTGATGTTTTTCTCCGGGCTTTTTGCCGCATACTACTCCATACGAGCAAACGCGACAGGTCCTTGGCCCTTGGGTGGCATCAAGCTTGATGTTATCCAGTCTGGGATTTTCACGGTGATTCTTGTGCTCAGCTCATTTTCAATGCAAAAAGCTGTTTTTGATCTTGAGCATGGCAGACGGAAATCCGCGCGCCTTTGGATTGGAATCACCATGGTCATGGGGTTCGCGTTTTTGGGAAACCAGCTTTACGAGTGGACACACGTGGCATTTTCTCCGTCGACAAATGCGTTTGGCTCGCTTTTTTTTCTAATGACCGGTTTACACGGTCTGCACGTTTTTTTGGGACTTGTCGCAATGGCATTTCTCTTGATCAGGATTGCTGGCAGGTCTAGGGATCCTGGACTCCTGCCCGTTATGCAGTCAATCAGCTACTACTGGCACTTTGTCGATATTGTCTGGATAGCGCTTTATGCGACATTATTCCTGGTCCACTAGGAGATAATCCGTTGAAATTTCGCAAGAAGTTGGGTGGGCGCGTAGTTGTCCCGGTAGCGCTAGGTGTAGCTGCCTCAGTGGGTGGTTTGGCGCTGTTTTCGCAAGGGGCGGTTGCGGCGACATCAACAGGCTCCTCGAGTACGAGTGGTGCCAATTCGGTAACTTATGGTGGTACTTCGGGCGCCGGTAGCGCGCCTATTACCAATGTGAAGTTGAATCCGGCCACGATCGCACTTGGCAAGACGCTGTTTGTCGAAAACTGCTCAAGTTGTCATGGTGATACGGCATCAGGTACGAGTAGGGCTCCCAACCTGCAGGGTCTTGGCGCTGCTACCATTGACTTCTGGGTTTCGACGGGTCGTATGCCACTTGCTGATCCGACAGTGCAGGCAACTGTAAAACCGTCAAGGTTTACCAAACAGCAGACCCTGGCCATTGATGCATACGTGTCCTCGCTGGCATCTGGCGGACCGAAAATTCCAGAGGTAAATCTTGGTTCGGCATCGATCAGTGCAGGGGAAGGTTTGTTCTCCACCAACTGCGCTGCCTGTCACACCATAACCGGTGTGGGTGACGCATTGGCGGGTGGCGTTTATGCGCCTTCTCTCTATCCTGCGACCAAGACACAGGTTGCTGAGGCCATTAGGACCGGACCCGGAAACATGCCGAGGTTTGGTCCCGGTAATCTGAGCAACCAGCAGGTTGCGGACATTGTGAAGTACGTCAAATACCTTCAGCATCCAAATAATGCTGGCGGTATCGGACTTGGCCATGTTGGGCCGGTCACTGAAGGTTTTGTAGGAATTTTGATTGGTTTGGGGTCACTGATGATAGCTGGATACTGGATTGGAGGTCGGGCGCATTGAGTGGCTCGACGCCAGAACTGGAACAAGAACTAGATGGAGAGGGTCTTCTAAAGGCTTCTGAACGGCGCTTTGAAAGAGCTGTGGGAGTTAGCTTCGCCCTCTCATTTCTGGCGACGATAGGGCTTGGGGTTGTGTATTGGCAGGGCGGTCAGACTCAGCTTGAAGGAGCCCTGCTATTCGTGGCCTTGGGCGGCATCGGTTTTGGGATCGTGGCCTGGGGCAAGTATCTAGTGCCGCAGGGTCCTTACGTGCAGGAACGCGAAGAGCTGCGGAGCACCGAATCCGAGCGAGAGGCGTTTGTGCAGTCTTTCGAGCGGGGGAACAAGCTCATCTTGCGAAGAAGTTTCCTAGCTAAATTGTTGGGGGCCTCGGTTGGCGCGTTTGGAGTGATTACCCTATTCCCGTTTATCCGGTCTCTTGGGCCCCAGCCGAAGAAGATGCTGTATGTAACCAACTGGAAGAAGGGATCCGCTCTGGTAAAGAGTGATGGTACCAAGGTCCACTCAACCGACCTTGAGGTTGGCGGCGTGCTAACCGTGTTTCCAGAGGGACATGCCGGAGGAGCGATCTCCCAGTCGATACTGATTAGGCCTTCGTTCGAGGATATAGTCACTAAACCCGGGCGGGAAACATGGGGACCCCAGGGGTACCTGGCTTATTCAAAGGTATGCACCCATGCGGGTTGTCCGGTCGGTTTATACCAGGAGCTGACTCAGCAGCTGTTGTGTCCATGCCATCAGTCTCTTTTCGATGTAATGACAGGCGCGAATCCAGTGTTCGGTCCCGCCCCGAGGCCTCTGCCGCAACTGCCATTGGAGATCGATCCCCAAGGTTATCTGAGGGCTCAAGCTGGTTTCGATGAACCAATCGGCCCCGGATTTTGGGAGCGAGCATGAACTACAAGCCGATTGATTGGGTGGATGAGAGACTTGGCACTGCCAAGTTCACCAGAAAGTCTCTGAATAAGATCTTTCCCGACCACTGGTCGTTCATGCTTGGTGAAATTGCCATGTATTCATTTTTTATACTTTTGGCCACCGGAGTCTTTCTGACCTTGTTCTTCGTGCCGTCGTCTGCCGACACCGTCTATCACGGAAGCTACGCACCGATGGATGGGCACGTTGTTTCACAGGCGTACGCCTCAACGCTGAATCTGTCCTTCAGCGTGCGTGCGGGTCTGGTTATGCGCCAAATGCACCACTGGGCAGCCAACGTTTTCATTGCCGCAATTGTTGTCCATCTGCTGAGAGTGTTTTTCACCGGGGCGTTTCGCAAACCTCGCGAGATCAACTGGATTGTTGGTTCGCTACTTCTCATGCTGGCAATATTTGAAGGGTTCCTTGGCTACTCCCTTCCGGATGACCTCATCTCTGGTACAGGAATCAGGATCGCGTATTCGATTACCCTATCGATACCGATTGTTGGAAGCTACCTGGCGTCGTTCCTATTTGGTGGTCAGTTTCCTGGGAATAAGATCATTCCGAGGTTCTACACCATTCACATTCTTCTCATTCCAGCCCTAATGGCAGGCCTCCTCGGTGCCCACTTGGCCATAATGTGGCATCAGAAGCACACTCAGTACAAGGGCAAAGGCAAGACCGAAAAGAACGTGGTTGGCATTGCAATGTGGCCAGCCTACGCTATGCAGGCGGGAGGTTTCTTCTTTCTTACGGCTTCCGTGCTTGCGGCACTGGGCGGTCTTGTTCAGATAAACCCAATTTGGCTATACGGTCCATATATTCCCTATAAGGTCTCGTATGCAGTTCAGCCGGACTGGTACATGGGATGGCTGGACGGTGCGCTAAGGCTGTTTCCATCGTGGGAGATCACCGGTTTTGGTCATATGATTCCCACCGTCTTTTTCCCAGCGGTTCTGTTGCCTGGAGTTACTTTTGGACTACTGATGGCCTGGCCGTGGATCGAACGAATTTTCACCAAGGATACCGGTGCTCATAATCTGCTGGAAAGTCCACGGGAAAATCCATGGAGAACATCAATTGGTGTTGGAGTCATGGCCTTCTACATGGTGCTATTCTTTGCCTCGTCCACCGATGTCCTGGCAAACACCTTCGACGTGTCCCTTAACTTCGTGCTCTGGGCTTTCAGGGTGCTCGTCTTCGTCATTCCTCCCATCGCGGCATATGTGGCCCACAAGTTGGCCGCAGAGGCGGGATCTGTGGAAAGTGCCGGCAGACCTAGGAAGGCAATGGTGGTGTTCAGGTCGAATGAGGGAGAGTACACAACTGAGGAGTCCGATCCAAGGCCTGAACTCGAATTCAAGCGACACGCAATGCACGGAGACATCGCGCAGTCCTTGCCGGAGGAGTCTCGACTCCACGGGGAAGCGACAGAAAAAGCAGATGATGGCGAGGATTACGCATTTTCAGTCTCATCTGTAGCGGATACGCCGGCAGAGGAGATCGGAGAGCGGCCGAGCGGTGGCAGCGGTGTCTATGAAGTTCCGCGTGGAGCTCCGGGGTCAGGTGGAGGCATGTTCAGTCCTCGGGGTCCAGTGCATTCCAAAGAAGTCAGTGATTCCGAGGATGAAGAGTGATGCAACAGAGCTGCTCCACGACCTCCCATATCAACTGCCAAATCGAGACAATGGTCTGCCGTCAGATTTCGTTGCAGATGGTGAAATGTCTAGGTCCAGCTGCGGGCCAAAAAGTGTCAGGTGCGTTGGAAATTAAAATGAATGGAACTGGGTATCGTGCAGCTAGGTAAGCCGAGTGCCGGTGAGGGTACGTGTGAGGTGGTGAAGCGGCGACGCTTCTCCGAAGGAAAGAGAAATGCCGTCGCACTGGCGGCGGGGGCACTGCTGCTTGGTGCCTGTAAGTTGCCATCTTTTGGCGCGTTCAGGGGAGCAACCACCCAAGGGCAGAATGAATTCCATCTGTGGCAGGGATTCATTGTCACGGCGATCTTTGTTGGCGTGATCACTTGGGGAGTCTTATTTTATGCGGTGTTCAAGTTCCGAAGGCGTGGGGATCAGATACCGGAACAGACCCATTCGAATTTGAAATGGGAGCTTATCTATACCATCATCCCCGTTCTCATCGTTATCGGATTGTTCGCTGCGACTTACGTGTCAGAAAATCAGATCGATGCCGTCAGCGCAAATCCAGCACTTAGGGTCACTGTCGTTGGATTTCAATGGGGTTGGAAGTTTGAGTATCCGGGCGGAGTCACTATCATTCCAAAGGGGTCGACCTATCCAACTCTCGAACTTCCAGAGGGCAAGACTACGACGATCAAGTTGGTTTCGAACGATGTGGTTCACGGTTTTTACATTCCGGCGTTCAACTTCTCGCGATATGCGCTTCCAGGCGTGACCAACTATTTCGACTTCACGCCAACAAAGGCAGGAAGTTTTGTCGGGCGCTGTTCTCAGCTGTGTGGCCTTTACCATGCAGAGATGCTCTTTAATGTCAAAGTGGTGAGTGCGACGGAGTTTTCCGGTTGGCTAGCCACCCAGCAACAAAAGGTGACAGCATGACAATCATCGCAGAGGAAATTGGTTCTCATCACGGTGAAGAGGCTCATCACGACGAACAGCCAAAGGGCATCCTTCTCTGGTTGACATCGACCGATCATAAGATCATTGGCAAGAACTATATGTACACGTCGCTGGTGTTTTTCATCATTGCGGGAGCGTTGGCAATGTTGATTAGGACACAGCTCTTCGCTCCCAACAACCACTTTGTGTCTCCGCAGACCTACAACGAGCTCTTCACGATCCACGGTTCGATGATGCTTTATCTATTTGCTGGACCCTTCGCGTTCGGTGGATTTGCAAACTACATTCTTCCGCTCCAAATTGGGGCTCCAGACATGGCTTTTCCAAGATTGAATGCCCTTTCCTACTGGTTGTACTTGACGGGTGGCATCAGCATGCTGTTGGGATTTCTGACAGCGTCAGGGGCCGCTGCGTTCGGTTGGGTAGCCTACGCGCCACTTTCAAGTGCGACGAATTCACCGGGCGCTGGGCCTGATCTCTGGATAGTATCCATCGCGTTGGTAGGATTTTCGGGTATTTTCACTGCGGTCAACTTGGTGACGACTACCTTCTATCTGCGTGCTCCGGGCATGACGATGTTCCGGCTTCCGATCTTTGTGTGGAATATGCTTGTGACAGGAATTCTGATCCTCATTGCATTTCCGGTCCTGACCGCGGCATTGATAATGCTTTGGGCAGATAGGCATCTTGGAACCCACATATATTCGGTTGCCGGAGGTGGCGTGCCGGTACTATGGCAGAACCTGTTTTGGTTTTTTGGTCACCCTGAGGTCTATATACTGGCACTTCCATTTTTTGGAATCGTGAGTGAAATCATGCCGGTATTTTCAAGAAAGCCGGTCTTCGGTTATAAGGGACTGGTATTTGCGACCATGGCGATAGCCGGACTGTCAACCGGTGTGTGGGCTCACCACATGTTCACTACAGGAACCGTTTTGCTGCCATTCTTTAGTGCACTTTCACTTTTGATCGCGGTTCCTACAGGGATAAAGATCTTTACATGGATTGGAACAATGTGGAGGGGCCAGGTTGACTACAGCTCTCCAATGCTTTTTGCCATTGGATTCATAATTGTATTCACCATGGGTGGAATAACCGGGGTACTTTTGGCGTCTCCACCCATTGACTTTGCCACTCACGACACCTACTTTGTGGTCGCCCACTTCCATCAGGTGTTATTTGGGACGACGGTCTTTGCAGGATTTGGCGGTTTTTTCTATTGGTACCCCAAACTGACCGGGCGCATGTACAGAGAAAAGCTTGCAAAGCTTCAGTTTTGGCTAACATTTGTCGGTTTCAACGTGACATTTTTGCCCCAGTATCTTCTTGGTTTGCAAGGAATGCCTCGGCGCATCGCCGAGTATCTCCCGGCAGACCATTTCACTACTTTGAACCGGATTTCTTCTGTAGGTGCCTATCTGACTGGATTTGCCTTCGTAATCTGGATGATCAATCTTTGGGTTTCATGGAGAAAGCCCATTCCGGCGCCAAAGAACCCCTGGGATGGTCACACTCTCGAATGGGCGACTGATTCGCCCCCGTCGCACCACAACTTTGACAGACTGCCTCCGATCAGGTCACAGCGTCCTGTTTGGGATATGAATCATCCTGAGTATGCCGACTATAAAGTTTCTCACGGCGGTGTCCCCGCTGAAAACACGGAGACTTCAAATGAAGAGTGAACGCGGAATCTATTTGCTGATTGGAGCCTTTTTCTTTTTGATCATGGTCATCTACTTTCTGTGGTCAGGGGAGGCTGGCGGGAGCATAATGCTCTTTGCCGCGGCAGGATTGGGAATCATGCCAGGTCTATACTTCGCCTGGTGGGCCCACAGAATGCCTCCCAGGCCCGAAGACCGCACGGATGCGACCCTATCTGATGGATCTGGGCCGGTTGGAACGTTCCCGGCTAATACCATTTGGCCATTTGTTCTTGGCATGGGCGCTGCACTGACTGCACTGAGTCTGGTATTTGGCGTTTGGCTCGCGGTTGTCGGCTTGGCCTTCATAATCTCCACAGCATTAAACGTGTCGCTGGAATCACGCCGTGGTGGGATGGTCTGAGCTTCAACACCAAGCCCCGAGGCAACTTGTTCAGTTCAGCGCTGCTTTTCAGCTTGCTCACTGCTTGAGAGGCTAGGGTTCTAAGAATGAGCAGTATCGCTAATTACGTCTTGACCCTTCATGGCTGGGTTGTGCTGCTGTTGGTGTTTCTTTTGCCTGCCGCCGAATCGTCCATCTTCCTGGGTTTTGTGTTTCCGGGAGAGACTGCGGTGATCGTGGCCGGTGTATTAGCTTCTGAGCACCGGGAATCGTTGGTCATGATCATGGCGGCAGCTTCTTTAGGCGCGATTCTCGGTGACAGCGCGGGCTATTTTATCGGCAAGAAGTGGGGCCGCTCGCTGGTCAACAACCAGCTGTCCCGGTTTGTGAAGCCAGCCCATGTGGCCAGAGCCGAAGAGTTCATGGTGAGAAGGGGAGGACCCGGCGTCTTTATTGGACGTTTTACCACCGTTCTAAGGGTGCTGGTGCCAGGTATGGCCGGTGTGGCCAAAATGAGGTACAGGACTTTCGCAATCTATAACATTTCCGGTGGCATCGCCTGGGCGGTTTCAATGTCGTTTTTAGGGTTTGTTGCCGGCCAAAGTTACAAGCAGGTTGAAAAGATTGCAGGTGATGTCTCCTACGTGATTTTGGGAGTCGTCGTCCTTGCTTTGGCCGTGTTCCTTTTTTATCGCAAGCGAAAAGAGATGGTCGTCGACAAGAGCTATGAGACAAGGATAAGGAGGAGCCAGAGATCAGGGGAATGACGTGGTCTGGTCGCCGCTCCCTCGGCCGAAGAACCTTTGCCCAATTCGCCTACGGACTCTGGATGCTAGGAATGGGATAAGGTAGTCCCAAGATGCCGACGGAATCTGCGGGCCAACACCAGCCCTGACGGCGGAGATGATGCTATTTGTTGCGTTCCGACCGTCCTTAGCCAAAATGAAACCGACACAGAAGCGGAGATAATGCCAGGCCCAGATCTTTTTCAACAGGCGTGGATTGATCGTCTCGTCAGCCTCCTCACGGAGCATCATCTTCTGCATGGCCAGCATCAGACGCATGAGGTCTTTGGAGTAGCCGCCGTTGGTATCTCTGTAAAAGACCAGTTGCTCTTGAACCAGTACGATCTCGCCGAGTCTTGAGAGCCTCAGCCACATGTCCCAGTCTTCGGCTCCGTCTAATTCGCTTCGAAATCCATGGAGTTGCTCCAACTGAGCCCTTCTGGCCATGACTGTGGAGGTTTGAAACCGATTCAAGATGAGAATGTCCGAGGTCCACAGTTTTTTGACTTGGTTGACGGGCGGCCTCGCCGTTTCCAAACTCAGCAGGGTTTTGGCCGAGCCTGACCAGTTGGAGGCGACCAGAACAGCCTTGGGGTTCTGCACGATTTCACGGAGTTGGATGTCGCTCTTGTCCTTGGCCCAAATATCGTCGGCGTCCAGAAAGGCGATCCATTCGAATCTGGCATTTTTGATTCCCAGATTCCTCGCTGATGAAGGACCACCGTTGTGTTTCTTGATCAGCCTGACTCCAGGGAAGTTTGATGTGACTATGGCGCATGTATTGTCACTCGATTCGTCATCGATGACGATTATCTCGTTGGGTTGGACGGTCTGAGAGTAAACGGATTCCAGGGCGGCCTTTATGGTCTCCTGGGAGTTGTAGGTGGGAATTACGACGCTCACTGTGGGTCTGGTCATGAAAATCTCGGAGTTGCCATTTTTTGGAAGCGTCTAATTGGACGCTTTCCTGCTCAATCTCCCGGCTCCTTTTGATCTAAAAATGACGGGGCACCTATTCACGTGGAAGGCCAAAGACGCACTTCACTTATTTGAAGCCGCATTTTTGCGCCTGTCCGCCGTTGGAACTGAACAACGGTGCTTTAATGATTGCCGCGGTATCGGAATTATAACCGCCATACATGGCAGATAATGGTGCCAGCTTTGATTTTCGCCGAGTAATGGCGCTATCTTGAAGCATAGGCTGATGCTTGGGTTCCTGCCAAGTCGAGCATCTCCACCGCTTTTTTGGCGGCTTCCACATCGTCAAGAAGTATTTTTCGGTTTCCGATGCGCAGGCTCTTCTCATGACCTCGTCCGACAATCAGGACAGTGTCATCTGGACCTGCTGAGCCGATGGCAAGTTGGATTGCTTTTTCCCTGTCTAGCACGATGGATATCCGGCCTTGTGGTACGTCTATGGTTCCTGCAATGAGCTGTTCAATGATTGCGACGGGGTCTTCATCGCCAGGAGAATCAACCGTGAGTATCACGTGGTTTGCCTTGGCGAGGGCTCTTCCAAGTTCAGGCCTCTTGAGCCTGTCCCGGCCTCCTCTGGCCCCAGCGACTATATAGACCTCGGAATTGTCGGCACGGAGGGATCTCGCGGTTTCAATTAGGGACACTATGGCTCCTGGAGTATGGGCATAATCAATGATGATTTCCATTGATTGACCAAGCTCAACTCTCTGGAAGCGGCCTGAAACTTTCTGGCAACTCTTGATTCCTGCAAGGGCGGCCTCGGTATCGAGTCCCAACAGATGGAGAGCCAGAAAGGCAGCTGCGGCATTTTGAGCGTTGCAGGCGCCAACGATCGGGGAGAATATTTCTGTGTGGACATCCGGGCCATTCAAGGTGAAGGAAGTGCCGTCGTGCGTGATTCTTATGTCCTCGATATGGTAGTCGGCCAAGGGAGTGGATCCGAATGTAACAACAGGTGTTTGGACCTGGTGACTGAGCCGCAGCCCCCATTCGTCATCGACGCAAACCAACGCCCTCTTGCACCGGGACGGTTCGAACAGCTGCGCTTTGGTGGCGTAATACTGTTCAATGGTTCCGTGGTAGTCCAAGTGCTCTGCCGTCAGGTTGGTGAATATTCCCAGTTCGAACAGGGTGCCGTCTATTCTGTGCTGGTCGATGCCGTGGGAAGACACCTCCATTACCGCCACTTCTACGTCATGTCTTAGCATCTCTGCAAGGGATCCTTGAAGTGATGGAGCTTCCGGGGTAGTGAAGAGGGCGGGAACCGACTGACCTGCAATCTTGGTTTCTATCGTTCCAATCAGGCCGGACCGAATTCCGGCGTGCTCCAGAGCGTTTTCTATCATGTAGGAGGTTGTCGTTTTGCCGTTGGTTCCAGTGATTCCGATGACGTTGAGCTTCGTTGAGGGGATTCCGTACACCAGTGAAGAAACCTTGCCCAATACGCGGCGAACTGAAGGAACGATGAGTTGGGGCAGATCGATCGGTAATTTGCGGGATGTCAAAAGCGAACTGGCGCCATTGATGTACGCCTCATGTGCGAAGTCGTGGCCATCAAGGTGGGTGCCCTTCATCGCGGCGAATATGTCTCCTGGTTTGACGAGGCGTGAGTCGCTCGCTACGCCTGAGACATCAAGGTCGGCCCCAACAAGGCGTGCTTCCGGGATTTGAGTTGCGAGGTGTGAGAGAGAATAACTCAAATGATCAACCGTTCTTGTCCTCGATTTCAAATTGCTGTCGTTATATATTTACCTGCTTCGCATAAGACAAGGATTAGGAAGAAAAGCCTCATATATTCAATTCCAAGCTATCAAAGTCTTTCACATTAGTGGTGGATTGTCATGACGGCCCTGGAAATGAGAGGCACTGCCTGGGTGTATTTCCGATGAGGAGAGGAGTGGCTTGTCGAAGGCGCCGGCTATCGGTTCAGAACTCTTCCAGCTGTCAATCTGTGTCATTTCCTGCGGAAAAGTCGGGTGTCCATCTAGGCTGGCTAGTTAAGATTTGCGCCCTCGGCAGGATTCGAACCTGCGCACCCGGCTCCGGAGGCCGATGCTCTATCCCCTGAGCTACGAGGGCACATAAGCCAGAGTAGTGTGGCAACTTCGAGGTTCGTCACAATATGCGCGATGTAATGATTGTGTTGGAATTCATTAAACGGTTTTGAGGTGCTCTTAAAGGTGGGAAAGGTGAATGGTGTTCGAGGCAGGATCGCTGAGTCGCTTGGCGCAGCGATGGAGAGTATAGGTCTGGAAATTGACCCCACTCTATTTGTGGTTGAGAGGCCTGCGCGTATCGAACATGGGGAATTCTCCACCAATGTCGCAATGGTTGCCGCCAAGCGGCTTGGAGAAAACCCCAGATTGCTAGCCGAGAGGATTTGCGGCTACCTCAATGAGAATCCGATCAGGCATCAGGAGAGGTTGGAGATTGCTGGTCCTGGCTTCATCAACTTTTTTTTGGATTGCGGATATCTTCACGAAGAGTTGGCACAGGCTGTCGTCAGGGGTGAAGAGTCCTTCGCCCAGTCTGGCATTGGCGGCGGTGAGCGGGTCTTGCTGGAGTTCTGTTCGGCAAATCCTACTGGACCTCTCCATGTGGGAAACGGATGGTGGGCCTCATACGGCGACGCACTTGCCCGTCTGCTGAGGCGCTGCGGATATACGGTCTCAACGGAATATTACGTAAATGATACTGGTGGACAGATACGCCGTCTTGGTGAGTCCCTTCTTGCCCGGCGCGCGGGACGTGAGGTGGAAGAAGAGGGGTATCAGGGCGACTATGTGAAGGAGTTGGCAGCCGAGTATTCCGGTCCGGAAGATGTCGTTGCGGCTGGAAAGTGGGCGGCTGATCGGAACCTGAAGACGATCAAGTTCTCGCTCGACAAAATTGGCATACACTTTGACGTTTGGTTTTCACAGGCGTCGATCGAGGAGTCCGGTGCAGTCGAACAGATTCTGGATCTCTTGGATTCCAAGGGGCTGATTGTCGAGGAGGATTCGAAGAAGATCTTTCTTTCCACCAGGTTCGGCGACTCTCGGGACCGGTATTTGGTTAAGGCCGAGGGCGACTTCACCTATTTGGCTGGTGACATCGCATACCACTACAACAAGTTTGTTGTGAGAGGCTTTGAAAGGGTGATCGACATCTTTGGCGCTGACCACCATGGCCAGGTTGCCTCGCTCAAAGCGGCAATGGATGCGGTGGGAGTTGGATCTGAAAAGCTTGAAATCCTGCTCGGGCAGATGGTATCGCTGCTTTCTGGAACTGACCGGCTGAAGTTCTCAAAGCGGAAGGGAAATCTGATACCGCTCGAGGATCTTGTGGATGACCTCGGTCCGGCTGCGACGAGGCTCCTCTCTCTGTCCACTTCGATAGATCGTGCAACCTCGGTGGACCTGGACAAAGTCAAGGCTGAATCGATGGACAACCCGGTTTACTACATCCAGTATGCTCATGCCCGCATGGCATCCATTGAGAGGGTGAGGGATCAGCGGGGAATTGCCTTGCCGGCAATCTCCGAGGTGGATCTCTCGCTTTTGGTGCACCCGAGGGAGCTCGCATTGATGAGAGAGCTGATGTCGCTGCCGGAGGTTGTCGAGGAGGCCGGATTAGACAGGGCGCCTTACAAGATCGCCAATTGGCTAAAGGATTTTTCCGGACTGTTCCACAGCTTCTATCATGACTGTTATGTGATTTCCGACGCAGTCGAAATTGAGCTCACCTATGCCAGACTGTATCTTGTAGCTGGATGCAAAGTGGCAATTCGGGTGGCACTGTCACTTCTTGGTGTTGAGGCATTGGAGCAGATGTGATGGACGAGTCAGAAGGATTGTTCAGCCGCCCAGCCGAAAAGGCTGATCCCAGTGATCCAATTTCTCTCTACCTTCTACCCCAAGGAGCCGGCGTCGACCGTGATGGTGCTCTATGGATTAGAGGACAGAAAGTTTCGGATCTGGTCGATGAGTTCGGATCCCCGCTCTTCATCTACGACGAAGATCAAA
>JAJYDM010000018.1 GCA_021777475.1 Actinomycetes bacterium
AGTTCCCCGCCAGTTCAGCAGCAAGGTCAAATCCATCATCCAGCTCAGACCGGAACCACAGATAAAACCCACCCTTAGGAGCTGAAACATGGTAGCCGAGACCATTGAAAACATCTACCATGAAGCTGAGCCTGTCAAGGTAACGTCGACGCTGCAATTCAACGTGGGAGTCATCGTTGAAGGCCACCGAAGCCGCATATTGCATCGGTCCAGGAACCATCATTCCAGCATGCTTTCGTACAAGTCCGAGATAGTCTACCAACTCTGAATCACCGGCATAGAAACCAACCCTCATGCCGGCAAGATTCGACCGTTTGGAAAGCGAGTGCACAGCAACGACATTGTCGGTACCATACTTAAGGATCGATTCCGGCAATCCAGACCAACTGAATTCCGTATAGCACTCATCTGAAAAAACGGGCACCCCGGTCTCATGCGCGAATTCATAAAGGGCCGCCAGATCATCAATCTCGCCGGTTGGATTTGAAGGTGAATTCGACCACAGCATTACCGCCCTTTCCACATCCCGCTTGTCGATCAAATCGAGCCGCAACCGTCCATTCTCGCTTACCGGAACCGGGATGGCCCTACACTTTGCCAATTCCGCACCCAGCGCATAGGTTGGATAGGACACTGCCGGGTACAGGACCGTATCCTTTGTTGGACTGCGCAACCTCAAGTACCAAGGGGTGCTCGCCACAAATTCCTTGGTTCCAATGCAGCTGGCAATAGATGTCAACGGTATCTCAACATCAAATCGGCGCCCAATCCAATCGCGCATCGAAGTACGCAGCATGGACGAACCAAGCGATGTCGGATACCCTCGCTCCATATTCGAAGCAGAAAGAGCCTCCACGACCTCCCTAATTGGAGGATCTACAGGTGTCCCAACACTGAGGTCGACCATTCCGCCAGGATGCGCTTCTGCAAGAGCGGCAACGGAATCAAGCCGATCGTAGGGGTATGGCGGTGGCGTAAATCCGGTAGAAATCTTAGATGTCACCCTTTATCGTCTCCAACGCTAAACAATTTCCAAAATATCGTCAAGGTGAATCAGATGATAGCGACCTGAGACGCTCATCTATGATACCCCACCAGCCTAAACGGATATCACGCATCAAGTGGATGTCAGTTGATATTCATCAAACATCCCAAGGCTTGCTCCCTCAAGGCGAGCCTTGACTCTGAACCCACCTTCGACCTCCCTCTGGAAGATCACTTCGCCCTCGCGATGGAGCATGGCCAGCACGTCGCCCCTATCGTAGGGGATCAAAAGGTCAATCACCCTAGCCATCGCACGCAACCGCGACGAGACCGCCTCGAGAAGATCCCCAAGGCCTCTGCGTTCAAGCGCGGAAACAAACACGGCATCGGGATGCCTCATCCTAAGCGCGGACAGCTCGGACTCCGACAGCCGGTCAATCTTGTTGAATACCAGAATTTCATCCACATTTCCGGCGTCAATTTCCTCCAAGACGGAGCGGACAGCCTGCATGCGACCCTCAATGTCAGAGCCGGACGCATCCACCACGTTGCAAAGAAGGTCGGATTCGGCAACCACTTCAAGTGTCGACCGAAAGGCTTCGACCAGTTGGTGTGGAAGTTTCCTAACAAAACCGACAGTGTCCGAGCACAAGATTGCTTCACCGCCAGGAAGTTCAAGTCTCCGCGTTCTTGGATCCAGGGTAGCAAAAAGCTTGTTCGCCACAAATACGTCCGCATTGGTCAGGGCGTTCAGTAATGTCGACTTTCCGGAATTTGTGTAGCCAACGAGCGAAACTGAGGCAACTCGCGACTTTATGCGAGCCTTCCTCTGCACCTTCCTTGTACCCGACAACTCCTTCAAATCGGATTTAAGCCTGGCTATTCTCGCCAGCAGCCTTCTGCGGTCCTCTTCGAGCTTGGTTTCACCAGGCCCCCTGGTTCCGATCCGCCCAACCTGTTGCGACAGAGACTTTCCCTTTCCTCTGAGTCGCGGCAATCTGTAAGTCAGCAGCGCCAGCTCAACCTGAGTCTTTCCTTCCATCGTTGACGCATTTTGAGCAAATATGTCCAAAATCACAGCAGTTCGATCGATGGCCGTACGGCCGAGGATCTTTTCAAGATTTCTCTGCTGGGCCGGAGTCAGCTCGTCGTCAAACACCACGGTGTCGACATCTAAGGTCTCCGACAACGAGTGCAGTTCTTCTGCTTTGCCCTTGCCTACATACGTCGCGGCATCAGGATCGCTCCTGCGCTGGACTACACGTCCAACCACCTCTGCGCCCGCAGTGTCGACCAATAGGCCCAGCTCATCGAGCGACTCCTCCACCTCTCCAAGCGTGGAGGACGGGAACACCACGCCCACCAAGATGATCTTCTCCTTGAAGGAACGATCAATCAGGGTCACTTGACCAAAGCCGCCATTGCACTGAGTTGGCTGGCGGTGACCGCCACCTCGCATACCTTCTGCGCAGGTCCGGTCAAGTAGCACTGTTCCGCGGTGATTCGAACAGACAGGTCACCGCCAGGGTTATGAACGATTACTACATCGTCAACCAATCCAAGAGCATGGGCCACAAAAGAACTGGCCGTAGTTCCAGTACCACAGGCTTGGGTAATTCCCGCACCACGCTCCCAAACTCTAAGCAATAACTCGCGACGATTGCCGTCGGGGATGACCCATTCAACGTTCATGCCCCCCGGGTACTCGCTCTCAATCTTGGGACCAAGCAAGGCAATATCGAGCCGCATGAACGTCTCCTTAGCCATCACCTGCCTTGGGATGAGGACTAAATGAGGATTGCCGATGTCTGACCGAACCGCAAGGTATTCAACCCCATCAATCCTTCTTTCCACTGACTCGTACACCTTAGGCATCCCCATGCCGACAGAGATGGTGGCAATAGGATCGTCAAACGATGAGTGACTCTCGATCTCAATCACCCCGGCATCAGTGTCGACAGAAAATGGACCGACTGGCGCGGCCCCGGAATCAATCAACGCCTGGGCAAGACACCGAACGCCATTACCGCTCATTTCGGCTCGCGAACCATCTGAGTTATAAAGCTCCATCCGCGCTACAGAAGGAGAGTCCGCCAAGGCCGGAGTCACATGCATCAACCCGTCTGCCCCAACACCTATCCGCCGATCCAACAGGGCGACTATTTCAGAAAAGGTTAGAGAAATAATACCGGCCATATCCAAAAGCACAAGAAAGTCGTTTCCGAGTCCGTGATGCTTAGATAAAAGCAGCTCTTTGTCCAACTTGATCAACCACTTCCTCTTAGATCGCTTAGCGGGTCCCCCGCAACCCCCGATACTATCGAAACTAGTTCCAATTTCGCCCGTTCGGAAGAGTCAAACCAGACTATTCTCGGATCCCGCTTGAACCAGGCCAGTTGCCGCCTCGCAAATCTTCTCGTGCGGGCCAAGATCGCAGACCGAGTCTCTGCCATAGTGGATTTCCCTTCAATATAGCCAATAATTTCCTTGTATCCCAGTGCCTGGCGGGCTGTTCTTGATGCACCATTTGGACCATCTATCAGTCTTCGCACCTCTTCCACCCAACCCGAGGCTAGCAAAAGGTCAAGTCTGTGCTCGATCTGCTCGTAAAGCGATGCCCTTGGCGGATCTATACCTACAGCGCGAACCCCTCCGGAAACATTTGAAAAAAGACCTGGCCCGTGCTGGGAAAATGGAGTTCCAGAACCCAGGGTGACCTCTAATGCCCTCACAATCCTTCGGCTATTATTTGGCCGCATCTTTACCGCTGCAGCCGGGTCCAACTCCACAAGCTGTCGATACAGGCGTTCCAAACCATTCTCCGTCGAAGCGATACTTTCCAGCCCTTCTCGGATATCCGGCCAACGACCAGGTATCTCCAGCCCGTCCACCACTGCTTGATAATAGAGTCCCGTACCACCAACTAACAGAGGAATCCCATTTCGCTCCGTAATCAGATCAAGGGTTTTGCGAGCATCGATCTGGAACTGTGAAACTGAATACTCCTCCCACGGATCCACAACATCCAATAGGTGATATTCAATACCTTCGAGTTCATTCCTCCTCGGCTTCGCGGTTCCAATATCCATAGACCGGTAAACCGTCATCGAATCGATACTTACAAGCTCGAGAAGGTCGAACTGGCGAGCCAGTTCAAGAGCGACCTTTGTTTTTCCACATGCGGTGGGGCCGACCAAAGTCAGCAGTGTATCAGAGCGCGAGGCTCCACCATCTCTTATCGAAGCGCTCACCTCACACCACGAGCAACACTTAGGCCAAACGCCACAAAGACCCTTGAGTCGAATAGCCCCACGGAGTCACATCTCAAGAAGTGACACCGCCTGATGAGTTTTCGTACCTCGCAACTGTGAACGCGATAATCATCGGCACATCTACGGCAAATATTAAGAGCATTGCGCTTAGCACAATAAGAGTGCTGCCGCGAGTTCCATCGAATACAAACACGTACTCCAACATCCCCGCAACGATGAGGTAGACCAAAAGAGCCCACTTGCCGACCTTCACAAATGTCGCTCTCGCAAAGCTTTTAGAAAGCAGAAGCACCACCGCGCCGAAAAGAACAAGAAGAGCTGCTAACGCCGCCAATACCGTGGGCAGCACCAGAGATACTCCCCGCGGATATGAAGAAAGGTAGATCCCTCCAACAACCACCAATATGAGTGCGGCTGTTCCAATCTCAGCAACTGGAGGAAGTGAACCACTACTTGCTTCATCGGTCGTTGGTGCAGACGCCGAACGCCCGTCTTGAGATACCCCCCTCACAGTGTTGCCACCCTTGTCATGATAATAAGTGTGGCAATCTGCATCGCGCCTGTGATGCCTGCCGTATAGATGAAGCGACGCATGAGTTTCTCAATGACCTTTCCATTTGGCTGCTCTTTTTTCAGCTCAAACAGTACAGCAAGGTTGGCCGGCTCAAGAATCCCGAGTGCAATGACTGTCATGACCCCCACGACTATGAACGACGCGACCAGCCAACCATGCTGTGACGCACCTGGATTGAAGTAGCCCAGCTTTCGTGCCAACTGAAACCCAGAACCAAGGGTCATCGTCACCACCGTTGGCATGATCACAAGCATCTTTGGCATAAACCGACTAGAAAACTCCATTCGCGAAGGAACGGACATCCTCCCAATTATGGGACCGACTACAAACCCCACAAACAGATCGATTCCAGTCCAAAGACCACCTCCAACAACATGGTAGAAGTCAAGTCCCCATTGCCAGTTTCCACCAATGCTGGCGATAAGACCAGCAATGACAGCTGCCACCAATGGCAGAGCTCTTATTGGAATGATATTGAATTCCAGCCTTTTTCCACCGCCGGCTGAAGCTAGCTCTCCGGAAACACCTTGATCGGCTTGTTTCACCACATCAGTCATTTCCACCGCCCCCACTTCTCAACAAAACAAGGTAAAACGCTCAAAAAACTATCTGAACCTCATGCCCAAGCTAGCGTCATCCTACGCTCACATCCAGCCTTTTCTTGCGTTTGGGATTTCGTAGCGTGCTAACCAGCTCACCACGCAAAAAGTAACTGGCCGCCGAATCTATTCGGACATTAGCGTATGAGCCCGATCCAAACGAAGAGTTCAAGGCATCAATACCGAACGGAACCGAGAAATGAACCAGCTTGTGTCCTCGAGTCCTTCCCGACCAGAGGTCGGAATTCTTTTTTGAACGACCTTCGACTAAAACCTCTTCCACCTTCCCAACACTTTCTGTATGCTTACGCAGCGCGGAACGGTCGATTACAATCTTCAACCTTTCAAAGCGATCCGCGATCACGTCCTCTGAAACAAAATCTTCAGTCATCGACGCTGCCTCAGTACCAGGCCGGGCAGAAAATATGAAGGTGTATGCCCCGTCAAAGGCTGCCTCAGCCGCCACCTCAAGGGTGCGCTCAAAATCCTCCTCAGTCTCACCTGGGAAGCCGACAATAATATCGGTCGTGACAGCTAGGTCAGGTATCGCAGCACGCGCCATTGCAAGCTTCTCAAGATATCTCGCCGAATCATAGCCACGATGCATCAAAGACAACACCCGGTCAGAGCCCGACTGAAGTGGAAGGTGCAAGTGTTCACACACTGCCGCCGTTTCAGCCATGGCGGCAATTGTCTCGGGTCGAAGATCCTTGGGATGCGGCGACGTAAACCTTACCCGCGAAATTCCAGGTATAGAGCCCACTTCGCGCAATAGGTCGGCAAACAAGGGACGAACCTTCCTGTCGGCATCCCAATATGGTCCGGCAGACAGCGTTGGATTGATCGAGCCCTTGCGTATTCCAAGTGTTATGTCACGTCCATAAGAGTTGACGTTCTGTCCAAGCAGAGTCACCTCCGTGACACCCTGGGAGGCAAGGCTCCCAACCTCGGCAATGATATGGTCAAAACTCCGCGACATCTCCTTGCCACGTACCGACGGGACAATACAAAATGCGCAATTATTGTTGCAACCTACCTGGATCGTCACCCAAGACTGGAAATCGCTCACCCTAACCGCGTTCAATGCCGATGCAAACGCGACTTCCTCGGAACTGATCTCATCAAAAATCTCAAGGATCGAACCATGATCCTCTGAATACTTCAACAGCTCAGCGGCCCTCGAGACGTTGTTTGTTCCGAACACAACGTCGACCCATGGTGCCCTCTTCTGGATGAGTTCCCGATCCTTCTGGGCCAAACATCCCGCCACCATTATCTTCAGATTCGGATTTCTGTCCCGAATAGCCTTGGCATGACCAAGTGTTCCATAAAGCTTGTTATCGGCATTCTCACGGATGCAACATGTGTTGAACACGATTACATCCGCCTCATCAAGTTCTGAGGCTGCAACCATGCCATCCGTCTCCAGCACCGAAGCGATCCGCTCCGAGTCATGCTCGTTCATTTGGCAACCAAAAGTTCTGACGAAATACTTCTTATTCACAAATCCAGACTAGTGGAAGCCCTACTCATTGAGTGGGGCTTCCTAATCCACAGCACCGCTTGCCAATAATCAACAGCCACTAGTCATCAAGAAAAATAGGCTCGTTGTCCTCCTCCGAGAAACCGTCGGAAGTCGCAGATGGATCTATCACCATACCAACCAATGCACGCACCTTCTCATCCAGTTCAGCCATAAGGCCGGGGTTGTTGGAAAGAAACTCCTTTGCCTTTTCCCTACCCTGCCCCAGCTGCTCTCCATCGTACGTGTACCAGGCTCCGGACTTTTTGACAATCCCCAGATCTACGCCAACGTCCAGCAGAGAGCCTTCTCTAGAAATTCCAGTGCCATACATAATGTCAAACTCTGCCTGGCGAAAGGGAGGAGCGCACTTGTTCTTTACGACTTTAGCCCTTGTGCGACTCCCTACAATTTCCGCACCGTCCTTTATCGCTTCAATCTTGCGAATGTCTATTCGAATCGAAGAATAAAACTTGAGCGCACGTCCACCTGGAGTGACCTCCGGCGAGCCGTACATAACACCAATCTTCTCTCTGAGCTGATTGATAAAGATTGCAATTGTTCTTGATCTGTTCAAATTACTCGTTAGCTTGCGCAACGCCTGGGACATTAACCGAGCCTGCAACCCCACATGAGCGTCACCCATCTCGCCTTCGATTTCCGCCCGCGGAGTCAGCGCAGCGACGGAATCGATCACCAAAACATCCAGTCCTCCAGAGCGCACCAGCATATCGGCAATTTCAAGTGCCTGCTCGCCATTGTCTGGCTGAGATATTAGCAATTCGTCAATATCGACTCCGATCGCCTTTGCATACACGGGATCCATTGCATGCTCCGCATCTATATACGCGCAGATACCACCGTTCCTTTGTGCTTCTGCCACCACATGCATGGCAAGAGTCGACTTACCGGATGATTCAGGACCGAAAATCTCGACGACCCTTCCCCGCGGTAAACCGCCTACTCCTAACGCGAGATCCAAAGACATCGCACCGGTTGAGATGGACTCGATCTTCATATGGGCATTCTCACCCATCTTCATGATCGAACCTTTTCCAAATTGCTTTTCAATCTGACCTATGGCAATCTCTAATGCTTTGTTACGATCCGTTGACTCTTCCTTAGCCAAGAAACTCACCGCTCCCTCGTGCGCTATGACGTAATATTCCTAGGTTCGACCAAAAAATCACAAGAAGTAACCTGTCGAAAAGATAACCCATTGCTGTGACAGTAACTCTTCATCTAAAACCAATTATACGAACATATGTTCGTTTCCGCAACCGATTAAAGAAGTTTCTTAGTCAAGACCACTCGAGGGTGTACCCCCGGAAAGGATCCGACGAAGCCAGTCCAGTGCCGAGATCGTGGCATACTGTCTGATTCTGTCACGATCGCCAGGGAGCATCAGCTGAATTGCACGATCGCCAAACATCTCCGACGAAGTGCCCACGAAAACGGTGCCGGCAGAATTGCCCTCCTGGGGCAAAGGACCTGCAACCCCGGTAATTGAGAGAGCCAGATCACTACCGAGCAGCCGCCTCGCGCCCTGAGCCATCTCAATCGCAGCCCGCTCGCTCACCACAGGGCCAACCTCAACACCTAACAGATGGAACTTTATGTCACTCGCGTACGAAACCACGCTGCCCCTGTACCAGTCAGAAGCTCCAACAACGTTGACCAGGCGAGCAGAAATCAGGCCACCTGTGAGAGATTCTGCAACGGACATCGTAAGACCAAGCTCGACAATCTCCTTTGCAACAGCCATTTCAATTGTGGTGTCGTTTATGCCAAATACAATCTCGCCCAGTATCCCCCGGAGCTCTTTTTCTTCCGCATCAAGCAGTGTGTCGACAACCTCACTCGACTCCGCTTTAGCAGTGATGCGCAGCTTAATACCCTCTATTCCCGATGCAAGAAAAGCAATGGTTGTCCGTCCGTCGCCGGCGTCCAGCGCATCCAACCTTGGTGCAACAAGTTCCGCCAGCGCCGACTCCGACAGCCCCCACGTCCTGAGCGTTCTTGAACGAATGACTCCCGTTACACCCGCCCTCGATGTAAGGTCTGGAATTACCGCACGCTCGAGCATGTCACTCATCTCATACGGAACTCCTGGAACCGCATATATAACCTTGCTGCCAACTGGGCAAATCAATCCTGGCGCGGTACCTTTGCGCTGCTCAATTACTCCCGCGCCGACTGGAACCATAGCCTGATTGATATTGTTCGCACTCATTATCCGGCCTCTGGAAGTAAAGACTGCCCGGATCTTATCTTCGATAGCCTGGTCATGACGAAGGGTCACGCCCATAACTTCAGCAATTGCGTCACGAGTGATGTCATCTTGGGTCGGCCCAAGCCCACCACACACTATTACGGCGTCATTGCGTTCAAGTGCCAGCCTAAGTACTGACACGATCCGCTCGCTGTTGTCTCCAACGCGCGTCTGGTAAAGACAGTCAATTCCCACCTCAGCCAATTTCTGGGATATTGTGGCAGAATTAGTGTCGATAATCTGGCCAAGCAACAGCTCAGTGCCTATGGCTATAATTTCAACTCGCACAATTGACTCCCAGCATTGCGGCTAACCGGAATTGCGTACCCGGCCATCGACATAATAGAAATAACCGCTGACCAAGGCTAGCAAAGTGGCAATCCAAACTAGCACCCCAATTTCAACCTTGGCGTTTCCGTATACACCCGGTATCAACACAAGCCCAATGACTATGACCTGGACGAAGGTTTTAGCCTTGCCAAGGGGCCTAGCTGGAACAGAGATTCCCTTGCGACCTAGAACACTCCGATAGAGTGACATCCACGTTTCACGGGCTGCCATCACCAAAACTGGAACCCACCAGATCTCGTTCCGCGCCACTAAGACCGCAAATAGTCCGAACACCATCAACTTGTCCGCCAATGGATCCAAAAATGCTCCAGATCTTGTGACACCCTGACGCCGGGCCAAAATTCCATCGACTTTGTCTGTCGAAGCGAGAACCGTCCAAATAGCAAAAGCAGACCAAGTCGAACCGTGCCGGTCAACGCTATACATAAGAATTGGAGTTATCACCACACGCAGAAGCGTAATGAAGTTTGAAGGTGTGGCTAGGGCCCCGGGACCAAATGTGGTTTCTGTGGACACTCAACCCTCCTTAATCGCCAATTCACCAATTAAATCCGGACCCTCAGCACCCGAGATCATAAGTTCGAGATACTGCCCTGTTTGGAACTCTTCATCAATTTTAATGATCCCGTCAATTTCAGGCGCCTCCCGAAACGACCGCGCCACCCCTGGTGAATCCACAAGTGCCTTTACTTCCGTCCCGAGCAGAGTTACACGCTTCTTTTGGGTTATTTCGTCTTGGAGCTCAGAGACCTCAGTAAGCCTCTCCAAGAGCAGCGACTCATCGACCTTGCCATCTAAAGCCTTGGCATAGGTGCCGTCCTCTTCAGAAAATCTGAAAAATCCGGCCCAGTCAAGTTGGGCTTCCTCAATGAAGTCAAGAAGACGGTCGTGATCCTCCTCGGTTTCACCAGGATATCCGATGATGAACGACGACCGGAATGCAGAATTCGGCTCAAGCGAGCGTATCTCCTTGATCGTCTTTAAGAACTTCTCTCCTGATCCCCACCGCCTCATTCTCCGCAAAAGAGGCCTCGATGTGTGTTGGAGAGAGAGGTCAAAGTATGGCACTCCCGAAGCAATGACAGCCTCGATCAGCGCCCCCGTCAGCTCAGAAGGATAGATGTATAAAAGGCGAGTCCAGTCAACATGGGCCGAAAGCTCCTCCATCAACTCCACAAGCCTCTTCCTCCCATAAAGATCGGTGCCGTATGACGCCAGATCTTGGGCGACCAGAATGACCTCTTTAACATCAAGTCCAGAGGCCTCCTCCACTATCGACTCGATTGATCGCGACTGTTGCTTTCCTCGAAAAGATGGGATAGCACAAAATCCGCATGCGCGATCACAACCTTCGGCAATCTTGAGATATGCCCAAGATGAACTAAGTGCCGGCCTTTTTAGATTGAGGAGGTCAAAGTCCTTAACTCCCCGTGGCTTCACCAGCTTCGACGAAATCTGCATCGGTCCCGACCGATGCGGAAGTGCAGAATTCGTCAACAGGTCCTGTCCAAAACCGGCGATAAGATCAACTTCCGGAAGCTCTCCCGCCAACTCTGCACCATAGCGTTCAGCCATACACCCGGTCACAACAACCCTCGCGCCGGATTTTTTGATCTCGACCAGATCAAGTATGGTCTCAATGGACTCCATTCGCGCAGCTTCGATGAAGGCGCAGGTATTAACCACCACCAAATCTGCATTAGCCGCATCCCTGGCTGAAATGAGCCCTTGAGCAACCAGCCTTCCCTCAAGCTTCTCGGAATCGACCCTGTTCTTTGGGCAACCCAAGGTTTCGACCCAATACGAAGAATTCATCTATTACAAACTAGCAACTTCGAGAGGTTGAAAATCTGGTCCATAGGAGTTCGTCACAACTAATCCCTTGAGATCCACGCCAAGTTCCCTTACGACAAATTTGATTTCACTAACCGCAAGCATCCTTTTCACCCGTTCCGCGATTCCGGACGCCTCCCTTGAACGGCAAAAACCGATCATTGTTGGCCCGGCGCCGGACCAACAGCTCGCAATTGCACCGGCATCCAAAAGTGCATCCATGATCTCGTTTGACTGCGGAAACAGCGCAGATCTATAGGACTGGTGAAGCCTATCCGTAGTGGCCTCACTAACAAGACGGTCCAGATCAGAAAATCCGGCAATCAACAGCCCCATCCGACCCAGATTGAAGATCGCATCGTGAAAACTGACCGATGCCGGGAGAACTCCCCTGGCTTTTTTGGTGGCCAGTTCCACTGATGGAATAACCGCCACTGCGGCAAGCTTAGGATCGACCCTGAGGGAATTGGAGACATATCTTGAATCTACCGAAGTCGCGCTGACGAAGCCCCCAAAGACAGAGGCAGCGGCGTTCTCGGGGTGCCCGTCAAACTTTGAGGCCACCAGGAATGGGTCGTCCGCACCGAGCGAGGCAGCACATGCTGCGACGAACGCAGCAGAAGATCCCAGTCCTCTTCCAAGCGGTATTTGCGAACGTATTTTAAGATGCACGTTGGAGTGACCCAAAATATGGTTGGCAACTTTGGCGCCAAGATGATCCTCGTTCGCATGCACACTCGAACCTTCGCCAAGCGCCGTAATCTCGAACCTCTCTGCGGCATTCGCTTCCACCTCTAGATAGAGCGAGAGCGCAAGAGCTAAAGTATCAAAACCTGGACCTAGATTTGCTGATGAAGCAGGAACTCTGGCAATCACCGGGTCCTCCTAAAGTCTTTTGAGCCGCCATGCCAAGGACGGACTGTGCACGGCCTGCGTCGTCACTAGCGAAACTGTCTTTGACTGCCCGCCTAACGATACTGTGAGAGTTCCCACCTTTGTGCCCTTTGCAATCGTAGCTCCAAGCTTTGAGAACTTCGCACTATAGGTTACGTGCAGTCCGGGCCACCCCAAGAATGAGACTGCCTGTGCGGCCGCCACCGATATGGATTTGGAACCGGGTGCCGATATAACACCAACCTGTTGACCTTGCTTCAGAACGCTGAACTCGCTCGGCACTTTACGGGCAGCATCGACCAACTTCTTACTCTCCGTGAGCGCGGCGATTAGTGGCTGAACCCCTGTTTGACCCAATATCGCGCCAACGATCAGCGCCTTCGTTCCGCCGCCAGTTGCTGCAAAAACGAGATTACCGCCATTTCCCATAGAGCCGGTCTTGATTCCGACAAACCCATCGTGACCGACATCGTAATTGACGTTGTACACTACACCCACAACAGGAAGGGTTGCCTGTGCCATGGCGACGATCTTGGCAAGTACAGGACTCTTGAGGAGCGCAAGTCCAGCAAGAACCTGGTCCTTGGCGGATCCCACAGTGCTGTTGTCGAGGCCGGATGGATCCTTGAACACCGTCTTCGTCATTCCAAGAGATTTCGCCATAGTATTCATCTTTGCCACAAAAGCGGAGGTTGAGCCGGCATCCCATACCGCCAATTTTACGGCGATGTTGTCGGCAGAAGGAATGAGCAACGCCTCAAGAAGTTGGTACTCCGTCATCTTCTCCCCGTTTGCAATCGCCATCACTGAATCCTGCTGATTATGCATTAACTGGTAGTCTGCAACGTCACTTGCCGTCATGGTCAGTGTGGGACCTGTTTCTCCAAGCTTTAGCGGGTGGTCCTGCATGATGACCAGCGCCGTGACGATCTTTGCGACTGATGCGAGTGGAATCTGAGCATTTGCGTTGAAACTGCCGACAACTCCGATGCCCTGAATCTCAACCTCGCCACCTCCCTGGGTAGGCCATGGCAGAGAAGGGGGAGTACCGGGAATCACACCATTTCCAAGGGCATTCCGCGCTGATGGAAGGGGAACTGGACGTATTAGCTGGATAACTGACACAATGATCAGGAGAATCACAACCACCGCAATGACCCTTGACAATCCCATTAGAGACGGCCCCCGGTCCCTATAGTGACCGCCTCTTGAGTAAGAAGAACTGGACGTCGAACTCAGCCAAGAGTCATTTCCCCTCATACCGCAAAACCTCCAACAAAGAACTTGTCTGAACAATAGATGTCAGCACAGATGAACATACGAACAAGATAGGTGAAAATGATGTGGAAGTTATTAGAAGAATCCTTCTTCCTTGTGATTCTCCAGCTCTTCCCTGCTCATCAGCACAACCCTTGGCTTGGAACCCTCAGATGGCCCGACAATACCTCTCGCTTCCAGCAAATCCATCAAACGTCCGGCACGTGCAAAACCCACACGCAGTTTTCTCTGCAGCATAGACGTGGAACCCAGCTGAGATGAAACGACAAGTTCGATCGCCTGATCCAAAAGTTCATCGGAATCATCGGAATCAAATCCGAAATCACCGCGATCATCGGAACCTTCGACTCCGTCGACGTATTGCGGCTTAGACGATCTCAACCAGTGCCCAACGACCGCTCTGACCTCGGCCTCGGACACCCAGGGTGCCTGGATGCGCCTTGGAACATTGGAGGAGGCGTTTAGAAGAAGCATGTCACCCTTGCCAACCAACCGCTCGGCTCCCGGCTGATCGAGTATGACTCGCGAATCAGCCAGTGATGACACGGAAAAAGCCATCCTTGACGGAACATTTGCCTTGATAACGCCGGTGATGACGTCCACTGAAGGCCTCTGCGTGGCAATAAGGAGATGGATTCCCACCGCTCTGGCCATTTGGGCTATACGGCAGATCGACTCCTCAACGTCCCTAGCGGCAACCATCATAAGGTCGTTCAGCTCATCGACAACGACAATGATGAATGGCAGGCGCTCCAGAGCTTGGCCGCTCACATCGTTGAACAATGGAGAATCATCGAGAATCTCGTCAATTAGAGATCTTGGAACAACACCACTTCTTGAAACGTCAGATTCCAGCGACTCAACCATCTGGTTGTAGCCAGTGATATCTCGCACTCCTACCTCGGACAAAAGGTCATATCGCCGTTCCATCTCCTTGACAGCCCATGAAAGTGCGTTTGCAGCCCGTTTCGGGTTGGTGACCACCTGTGTTAGCAAATGCGGGAGACCGTTGTACTGCCCCAGTTCAACCCGCTTGGGGTCCACCAGAATCATCCGTACCTCATCCGGTGTTGCGCGCATCAGCACCGAGGTAATTATTGAGTTGATGCAAGAGGATTTGCCCGATCCTGTCGCTCCGGCAATCAGCACGTGCGGCATCTCGGCAAGATTGACCATGACCGCCCTTCCGGCAATGTCACGCCCAAGACCAACCTCCAACGGATGTTTTGCTGAACTTGCCTCCTCAGATGCGAGCACGTCGCCCAAGGTGACGATCTGCCGGTTCTGATTTGGAACTTCCACCCCTATCGCAGACCGACCAGGAATCGGCGCAAGTATGCGAACGTCCGCGGCAGCCATCGCATATGCAATGTCCTTGTTGAGAGATGTCACCTTCGCCACCTTGACACCTTCACCAAGCTCGAGTTCATACCGAGTTACTGTTGGACCCACTGTCATGCCTACAAGCCGGGTCACCACCCCATGGGTGGCCAATGAACTCTGCAATACCCTCCCCCGGCTGGCCAGCTCTTCTTTGTCCAAATTTTTTATCGCCCCACGCTTTAGAAGCGACAGGCTAGGCAGCCGCCACAATCCGTTAACCTTCTCAACGGTGAGTTCCAAAGTGTCGGGGCCGGAGTCCCTTGCCCTCTTTGGTGATTTGGAAGCCGCGCCATCAGCCATGACAACAGCAGGATCAATCATGCCAGCGACGGTGATCTCGCTTCTCTCGCCCTTCTTTCTGTCTTCCTGACTTGGAGTTGGTGCGCTCGCGAGCTCATCATCAAGCGAAATTTGCCTTTCCCTGACTCCCCGGCGGAACCTCAAAGAACGGGCACCTGCTCCATCATCCAGCGAATCCTCGTCACCCTTTGCGCCAGCCGCCACGAACCTCCTCAAATGGCCAACAACAAACACGGCCGTCCGCTGCGGCCCAAAATTAAAGAATGCAAGCGATACCAAGACAAACAGCACCACAAGAATCAGCAGTCCGCCAAATCGGCCCGCCGTAACACTAAGTTCATGGCCCACCAGATAGCCAAGAAAACCGCCTTTAGCTCGGATCTCCGGTCCACTTATGCTCTGATAAAGGTCGCCCTGCATGCCCGCTAGTGCCAAGGCCCCGACGAATCCAAGGATTCCCCGATGCGCGGCAAAACTTAGGCGCTCTGGAAGAATCAAAGCGGCCCCACATAACAGCAGTGCTATTAGACCTACAAAAATCCCTACGCCAAATACGGATTCCGCAAGGATCTTCAAATCCTTGCCCAACGGGCCAAACAGCGATGTAAGCGACGACACCAGCACCACTAGCGACACAGCAACATAGATGACGCCACGAAACGAATCGTCCATTGAGCGAAAGTGATCGATGAATGACGGCTGAGGTACTCGCTGTTGGGACGCAGGCCTTCTTGCACTGGATGCATACCGGCTGGAAGTTGTCTTCTTGTACCGAGAACCCGACGTTGCGCCGCTCCTAGCTGAGTTGGTAACCTTTTGACTCATCAGAATGAACTTAGCAAGTGGATCTCCGGGCTCATTCGAATCATCAATCTAAATTACCAATTTGTAACTAATCTTTTCAGAGATTCTAGGAGAAATCTAATACTTAGGCTTCCAAAACCACCGGGACAATCATCGGCCTGCGCTTTGTCTGCTTATTAACGTACTTTCCAAGTGAAGTCCTTACGTGGCGCCTGAGAGTCTCCAAGTCCAAGGCATCCTGAAATGCGACATTCGCAATCGACCTGCGGACTTCCTCCTTGGCCTCCTCAATGATTCCCTCGGCTTCATCGGCGTGAATCCATCCACGGGTGATTATTTCCGGACCAGTAACAAGCTCTCCGAACTTCATGTCAACAGTCACAACCACGACAATGACACCTTCCTCCGAGAGAACTTTGCGATCTCTGAGAACTCCACCTGTCACATCGCCAACTACGCCATCGACGTAAAGATAGCCCGCCGGCACCTCTCCCCCGTATTCGACACCTGTATCGGACACGATGACCACATCGCCATCCTCTGCCAACAGGATATTCTCCTGTGCAACACCCATCTCCCTTGCAAGCAGGGTGTGATTGAAAAGGTGCCTGAACTCTCCATGCACTGGGATGAAGTAGCTAGGCTTGACAATTGAGAGCAGAGTCTTGAGTTCATCCGCTTTGGCATGACCCGAGGTATGCACCTTCTCGATCCCGGCATGGACAACCGACGCGCCACGTCGATAGAGACCGTCGATAACCTGGCCTATTGCTGTCTCGTTACCAGGTATCGCATCCGCGGAGATGATCACCAAGTCGTCCTGTTCAAGTTTAAGCCATTTGTTTTCGCCAGCCGCCATCAGTGAAAGCGCGCTCATTGGCTCGCCTTGTGATCCTGTCGAAATGATGCACACCTCTTCGCTGGGATACTTTGAAACCTGATCGATATCGAAGATTCGATCGTCTGGAATATACAGAAGGCCAAGCCGCCTGGCAAGGGCCACGTTCTTTCCCATCGACCTGCCGAGCGTGAACACCCTGCGTCCGGAGGCTATTGCAGCCGTGGTCACCTGCTGAATTCGGTGAATGTGCGACGCAAAACAAGTTACAACGACCCGGCGATCTTTTGAGATGGCGAACAAGCGCGTAAGAGTCTTACCCACTTCCGACTCAGACTCAGATCGCCCGGCTTCCTCCGCATTGGTGGAATCGGAAAGCATGAGACGTATTCCGTGATTCGAAGCAATAGCGCCCATACGGCCCAAATCAGTCAGACGCCCGTCAACCGGATTAAGGTCGATTTTGAAGTCTCCAGAATGAAAAATGACTCCCTGGGCAGTGTAAAAAGCCAGTGCAAAGCTGTGAGGTACTGAGTGCGTGACCGGTATGAATTCCACCCTAAAAGGCCCGATCTCAAGAGTCTCACCATCTGAAACCGCCCTGTACTCGCAACGGGCGCTAAGGCCGGCCTCGTCAATACGGTTGGCCGCAAGTCCCAACGAAAGTTCCGAACCGTAAATCGGGAGCACAAGATCGATATCCCTTAGAAGAAATGAAAGTGCTCCAGTGTGATCCTCATGACCGTGAGTTAGAACGCAACCTACCAACTTATGCTGGTTTTCCTTCACGTAGGTCAGATCCGGTAGAACCAGGTCTACGCCTGGCATGTCCGGATTGGGGAACATGAGGCCACAATCGAGAATGACTATCTGGTCATCCTGTTCAATGAGGGCACAGTTACGGCCTATCTCGCCGAGGCCCCCTAGGAAAATTACCTTGACTTCGCTAGCCACGAATCACTTTCTTTGGTTTAGCCGTCTGAACACCTAACGCGCAAAGCGCCGTATTGGTTTCATCGAACACTTTCAACGCCTCCTTCGTCAAATACTCAGGTGGACTCCCCATGGGAAGACGGGCTTCTCCGACTTCTAGCCCCAGAACATTCAGCAGAGCCTTAACTGGTATGGGATTGGGCGCATCACCTTTGGACTCAAACTCCACAGATGCAAGCAGTGCTTGGTTTACCTGTCTCGCCCTTGAGTGATCACCGGCTAAAAAACTCGATATCATCTCCCGGTACCCAAACGCAGCCCAGTGAGTGGCGACTCCAACAATGCCCACCGCTCCGATTGCTAGAAGCGGTAGAGTCAGACCATCGTCCCCCGAAAAGACCTCAAAGTAATTCGGGAGATGGGGAACCAACTTCGAGGTGGTTGCGGGATCACCTGCAGCGTCTTTAAGGGCGACTACATTTGGACAGCGCCGTATCAGCTCAAGCAGAGTTTGATTTTCGACCTTGCGACCCGTCCGAATGGGAATGTCGTAGATGATCACCGGAAGATCAGACGCCTTCGCCACAACTTCAAAATGGGCCAGGAGTCCTGATTGCGGAGGCCGATTGTAGTAAGGCGTGACTATCAAGACCCCTGATACGCCCACGTCCTTCGCTCTTTTGGTCATATAGATCGAATGCATGGTGTCATTCGATCCGGAACCGGCGATCACCGGCACAGTGACCGCAGCCGACACAGCCTCCCACAAGCTGATCTTTTCGTCATCAGTTAAGGTGGGGGCCTCACCGGTGGTGCCAGTCACAACCAGACCCTCACTGCCGTTGTCGACGAGCCATCGGGCCAAATCAACGGTGCGGTCATAGTCAACGCCGCCAACCGAATCCATCGCGGTTGCCATAGCAGTCAACACCCGCCCAAAGCGTGTTGCTCCGTAGGCGTTCATTTTGATCCACCACCTTTACTGCCTTTGTTAGGGTCCAAGCCAAGTTTGGCATCAATCAGCGCATCCATGCCCCTGACCAATCCCGATAGCTTTGCCACGGACTTAACTGCGAGCAACACACCTGGCATGAAAGAAGTTCTGTCATACGAGTCGTGTCGAATTGTCAAAGTCTGTCCCAAGGTTCCAAAAATGACCTCTTGATGAGCAACCATTCCCCTTACTCGGAGTGAATGCACATGGACCCCCTGCTCGTACCTACCCCCCCTTGAACCCTCCAAAACCGTCTTGACAGTCGGATCGGCGGCAAAGGGATTATTTAGGCAATCCCTGAAATTCGCAACTCGTCGCGCTGTCTCCATGGCCGTGCCACTCGGAGCATCAACCTTTCGGTCATGATGAAGCTCAACTATGTCCACTGTATCGAAAAAAAGCGATGCCATTTCTGCAAAACGCATCATTAGAACAGCGCCAATGGCGAAGTTGGGAGCGACGATGCAATTTGCCTTCGACTTCGCAAATGCTCGTTCCATCTGCTCCATTTGGGTTGCCGAAAGGCCGGTTGTACCGACGATTCCATGAATGTTGTGCTGGGCGCACCATATCATGTTATCGAAGGCCACGTCAGCCGACGTGAAATCCACGGCCGCTTGAGCTTTAGCTGCCATCAGTGACTCCTTTGAGCCACCAATCTCCAAACCTGTACCGTTGATACCTGTGACTTGTGCTAGATCAATGCCAGAAAGTCGAGGATCTATCGCAGCAACTAGCTCCAGGTCGGGATCCTCCGCGACAGCCTTGCATACAGTGGTTCCCATCTGGCCGCCAGCTCCAAACACTCCAATTCGCATAACTCCCCCTAGCCAAATACCCCGTCGGGGACCGGGCCGATCACAGATATTTGCGTCGACCCGGCAAACACCTGGTCCGCAAGCTCCATTACATTATCGACCGTCACCCGTTCGACTTCAGCCAAAATTTCCTCCACCGATTTGATCTGTTGTCCTGTAACAAGCACTGATCCCAGTTGCGACATCACCGATGCAGTGTCCTCTCTCGCCAACAGGACCTGTGCGCGCAAAAAACGCTTGGCAACGGCCAGTTCATCTTCAGTTATACCAGCCGAAACCAAGTCTCTTGTTACCGAATCTACCAACTCTGACGCCCGACCAAGCTGAGAAGGACTGGTCGCAAAGTAAACGCCCAGGTACCCGGAATCTTGGTATGATACGCGATCCGAAAATATCGTGTAACAAAGTCCGGACTCTTCCCTGACCTTCTGAAAGAGCCTTGATGAAAGCCCACCTCCATAAATATGGTCTAGAACTGCCAAGATCCATCGCCTCCGGTCTCCTCTAGCAAGACTTGGATACGCGATTGAAACGTGAACTTGTTCGATCTCACGTTGAGTTATGACGGGTTTCGAAAAACTGAGCTCCGGTTTCTCGCGCCTAGGAAACCTGCCATTGGAAATAGAACCGAGCGTCGACTCAAACTGCTCTAAAATCCGCTCGTGCTTTAAGGCTCCCGCCGCCGATACGACCATGTTGGCAGGACCGTAGTAAGTTGAGAAGAAGTCACTGATAACGCCACGGTCAATGGAGTTAATGCTCGCGGGCGAACCCAGAACCTCTCGGCCAAGTGGGTGACCGCTAAAAAGCGCCGCCAATAGCTGTTCCTGGACGAAATCCGATGGTTCGTCGCTGGCCATCGCTATTTCCTCTAGAATTACACTGCGTTCCGAATCGATGTCGGAAACGTTCAACGCGGGCTCGGTTAAGATCCGGCCAAGAATATCTACACCCAAATCAGTGGCCTCACCTAGAAGATGCACCTGGAAGCTTGTCAATTCCTTGGTAGTGAAGGCATTCATGTCTCCACCAAAGGAGTCGACCGATATGGCGAGTTCCTTGGCCGAAAGATCCTTCGTCCCTTTGAACGCCAGGTGCTCCAGAAAGTGCGAGGTGCCATGCTGGTCGAGCATCTCATCTCTTGACCCGACACCCACAAAGACTCCGATCGTGACTGAGGTTGCCTGCGGCATCTCCTCGGTAACGATCTGAAGCCCATTGTCAAACTTGGTTACTCTCGACACAATCCGCCAATTACCTAACGACGGCCATCGCGTCTGCCGCTTCTCCTGGGACCCCGGCTCTGACCGCCTTCGCGCTCAGCAGGTCGACTAGTTGGAGATGGGCCGGGCCCTAGATCTCCATATTGCGACCTAAGCTCCTCATCGAAATGAGCCTCGAATGACACTACCGAGGAATCCTTCGAAGGCCTTTGCTCTTCGGTCTCAGCCCTAGGACGGGCCGCCACTGACCCACCAGACTCGTCTTCAGTTGACTTTGCAGCCGGCTCATGCGCCGTGGCCTCGGTCACCAAAGAGAGCGAGATCTTCCCGGCAGGATCAATGTCATCCACGTGAACGGTAACCTCTTGTCCCATTTCAAGGTAGTCTTCGACCCTCTCAACACGCTTACCACCACCAAGCTTCGATATGTGCAAAAGTCCGTCTCTTCCTGGAAGGATATTGACGAAAGCACCAAACTTGGCTATCGAAACTACCTTGCCGGTGTAATTGGCACCCAAATCAGCAGTTGGAGGCTCAAGAATTTCATACACCCGTCTCTTTGCTTCATCGACTGCTTTGGAGTCTTTGGCGCCGATCGTGACGATTCCGACAACACCGTCGTCCTCGATCCCTATTTCGGCACCGGTCTCCTGTTGCATCGAGTTGATATTCTTGCCCTTGGGTCCGATGATCTCGCCAATCTTGTCCAGAGGCACTTCGAAGGTAATGATCTTTGGAGCATGACCTTTGACTGATGCCCTCGGCTCGGCGATGACCTGGTTCATAACCTCCAGCACATGGAGGCGGGCCACCTTCGCCTGATGAAGCGCCTGCCCCAACACCTCAGCAGGAATTCCATCGATTTTAGTGTCAAGCTGCAACGCCGTAACGAAATCTGAGGTCCCGGCAACCTTGAAGTCCATGTCCCCGAAAGCATCCTCGGCACCGAGGATGTCCGTGAGTGTGACGTACTTGCCCTCGGCAAAGACTAGACCCATGGCGATTCCGGCCACCGGAGCCTTGATTGGTACGCCAGCATCCATTAGCGAAAGGGTTGAACCACACACAGAGGCCATTGAAGTTGACCCGTTTGAACTCAAGACCTCCGACACCAACCTAAGAGTGTATGGAAATTCACTCTGTGGTGGAACAACGGGTAGCAATGCCCGTTCTGCGAGAAGTCCATGTCCGATCTCCCGCCTCTTGGGCCCACGCATGAATCCAACCTCGCCGGTTGAAAATGGCGGAAAATTGTAGTGATGCATATAGCGCTTGAATTCATCTGTCGAGATGGAATCAAGCATCTGGTTCATCTTGGGCATACCCAGAGTGCAAAACGTCATCACCTGAGTTTCGCCGCGATTGAAAAGACCCGTACCGTGCGCAGTTGGAATCAACCCAACCTCGCATGATAACGGCCTAATAGTGACCAGATCGCGGCCATCGATTCTCACTTGGTCTTCAACTATGCGCTTTCGGACCAAATACTTCGTGACAGCCTTGATTGCGTTCTTGATCTGGCCTTCACTACCCTCGAATCGAGTGGAAAGCTCCGCCATTATCACCGCGGCAGCTTCAGCAAGCTTGGCGTCGCGATCCGACTTCCCGAGAACTGCATTGGCACTCGAAAGCGCCTCGGTGCCAAAATCCTTCACTGCCTGATAGACCTCGTCGGAATAGTCAGCTTGAGGAGTGTACTCCATTGAAGGCTTGCTTCCATACTCGCGAACAAGCTCGCGCTGCAATTCGATCGACTGCTTTATCCAAGTCTTTGCAAGCTCAAGACCAGCGGCAATGATGGCTTCGGTGACCAGTGGCGCGCCCTCTTGATAGTTGATCCAGCTGGACTCAGTTCCACCAGCCTCGACCATGATGATGGCAACATCGGTCCCGTCTGCGTTCTCACGCCCTGCTACAACAAGCTCGAAACTGGAAACATCACCATCCTGATAGGTCGGATGCGGAATCCAAATCCCTTCTTTGCTGAAGGCGATGCGCACCGCGCCTATTGGTCCTTGGAAGGGAATGCCCGAAATCATCAAAGCTGCAGATGCGGAATTGATTGCCAATACGTCGTGCGGATTTTGCAGATCCGCACCGAGGATGGTGCCAACAATGTGCACCTCGTTGCGAAAATCATCCGCAAAACAGGGTCTGATCGGACGATCGATCAGACGTGACGTCAGCGTCGCGGCATCCGTAGCCCGACCTTCACGCCTGAAAAATGAACCCGGAATACGACCCACCGCATACATGCGTTCTTCTATATCGACTGTCAGTGGGAAAAAGTCGATCCCCTCTTTAACTGTTTTCGCGGCAGTGGCGGTTGCCAGCACCATTGTGTCACCAATGCGACCTACAACAGCTCCATCTGCCTGTAAGGCAAGTTTCCCCGCCTCGAATGAAAGGGTTTTGTCCGTCCCAGTCAACTGGGACGATACGACAACGGCCTCAGCCATTTGTCTCCTTAATTTTTTGGCGACCTCGGCAGTTCCCAGTCGCTAACCACCAATTTCTTGGGAGCTAGCGACTGGCAGCTGGGTACCAAAGTCGCAGTCCTATTTACTTATCTACTGCCAAGTCTGCATCTTCAACATCAAAGGAAACGCGAATTTGTTTCCTTTGTTCCAGTGTAGCTACTCACAAATGCTCAAAAACTCTTAAGGCCCACTCCCCATTTTGGAGGTGGGCCTTAATCACAAAACCAGCAACGTTACCTTCGAATACCCAGGCGGCTAATCAGCCCGCGATAGCGCTCGACATCCTTGTCCTTCACGTAGTCCAACAGCCTGCGCCTGTGCCCAATGAGCTTCATCAGGCCATGGCGAGTGTGGTGATCACCCTTGTGCATCTTCAAGTGCTCTGTCAAGTGAGTAATACGATTAGTAAGTATTGCAATCTGAACTTCAGGAGATCCAGTATCCGTCTCGTGCAGGCGGTATTCCGTGATGATTGCTTCTTTATTTTGCATTCAAACCTTTGTCCTCTAGACCTATGTGAGAGTACCCGAATAGGGTTCTGCTCCTAACGTCCTTTGTAATCAAGCATTGAGATACTAGTAGGACTTGCATCGCCTACAAGCTGCGCCCGGCACAGAACAGCTCAACACGAGCAATATCTTCTGTAATTTTAGCTATCAACTCATCGCTTGTACTAAATCGTTCCTGGTCACGAATCTTCTTACCAAATCGCACCCTAATATCTTGGCCGTACAGATCGCCATGGAATCCGAGGATATATGCCTCCAGAAGACGCTCCCCCCCACTTGGATAGTACGTAGGGCGCGTACCAAGAGAGATCGCTGCGCCATATTGTTCATCATTTTCAAGCACGACCCAACCTGCATATATTCCATCCGGGGGGGTCGCCATCAGACTGCTGAAGGAAACGTTTGCGGTCGGATACCCCAATTCATTTCCTCCCCTGCTGTCGCCATGGGTTACCTTCCCCCTCAACTCGTAGAGCCGACCCAAGTACTGGCTGGCCTTCTCCATCTCACCGGCGGCGATAAGATGGCGGATCAACGTCGAGGAAAGCACGCCATCGCTCCCCTGTCCCGAAGTCTTGAGAGGGGCACCCAACACTTTAAAGCCGTGCTTAGCCCCAAGTTCCTCGAGTAGCTCAACATTGCCTAGCCGATTGTGTCCAAAGTGAAAGTCGCTCCCGACTACCACCATCTTGACGTGGAGCTTACCGACCAGAAACTCCTCAACAAAATCGATTGCGCTTTCATTGGCCCTCCTCTCGTCGAAGGTCACGACACACACATAGTCCACGCCAGTCTCGCTCAAGCAATTCAGCTTCTGGCTCAAATCGCTAAGCAATAGCGGAGCTGAGCCTGGTCGCACCACCGAAGCCGGATGCCGGTCAAAAGTCACTACCACTGACCTTGCCCCGAGCCTGTCGGCAAGGTCTATAGTCTGCGCAATCAGATATCTGTGCCCGAGATGCACCCCGTCATAAGCGCCAATGGTCACTACCGATCCGTTCGGCAATTCACTGGGATTAGCGTCTGTGAATACTTTCATTACGGACGAAACTAGTTGATCGCGGGCAAAATAACGCTCGGCTCATATACGTCACCGGAATGTCGCTTGTACAAGCCAATGAGCTGTCCCCACTCCGTCAACAGTCCCTGACCAGCATCGAAAAGGATCACCTGATCACTTGTCGTACCCGTCAACACCACCTTGGATCCATCCCTAGCTCTTGATGCCAGAACATCGTCGAGGCCTATTACAGTGAAATCTCGAAGTGCTGAAGCTGGATGCATAGTCGTCTCTTTCCCGATATCCTCGATTGACCTGGCTTCGTCAACGCTAAAGCTCCCGGACTGCAACCGTCTCAGGTTCCGAAGATGGGCACCGACGCCAAGAGCCTGACCAAGATCATGAGCTATGGATCGAATGTATGTGCCAGCGCCGCATACTACCTCGATACGAATCACATTCGGCTCTTGGGCCTGTGAAAATGAAATCGAGCTTATGTAAATCCTCCTGGGTTTGATCTCAATGGCCAGTGATTCGCGATGGTACTGATACAACCTTTTGCCATCAACTTTGAGTGCCGAGACAACAGGTGGCACCTGGCTGATTTCGCCATGCATCCCAGCAATTGTTCGTCCTAAAAGGTCAATATCCAAGGTAGGGACTTCAACTCTTGAAACCACGGTACCGGTGGAATCATAGCTGTCGGTTTCAATTCCGAAAACTACCTCGCCGCTGTACATCTTGGTCTTGGCCTGGAAGTAGTCTAGCAAACGGGTGATGTTCCCAAGTGCGATAACCAAAAGGCCCGTTGCCTCAGGATCCAGGGTTCCTGCATGGCCGATCCGCTTCTGTCCATAAATTTTCCTCAAACGGGCGACTACATCATGCGACGTCATTCCGGCCGGCTTATCGATAAGAACCAGTCCTCTAGTCACTTCGACACCCGATCCTCAATCGCCGCCGCTGTCCTTGGACTCTGACTGAGTCAGTTTTCTCAGGATCTCCTCGATTCTTCCGCCATGCGCTATCCCCTCATCCTGGGCAAAACGCAGGTGAGGCGTTCGTTTCATCTTCACCTGCGATGCGACCGCACTCTGAATTTTCTTCCTGTACTCTTCCAGCGCAACAGCATTCTCGCTGTTCAAGTCGGCGACAAATACCGTTGCCGACGAGAAGTCCGATGCTGTTTCAACCGATGTTACGGTTGTCAGTTCCAGACGGGCATCATCTTGTGAATACTCCTCAACTGCCTCAGCAATCACTTCCTGAAGCAACTGATTTACTCTGGCTGCACGTGGATATTTCGGGGCATTCCGACCACTCCCACGCCGAGACACTGCCACTTCAAACACCTTCTTTCCGCTGGCATTCGTAAGCTGGTGGTGGTTAGGACCTTGGTATCTCTCGATCCTCAAAGGTTTCAATGACGTCGCCCGAACGCAGATCCTGAAAATCAGAAAGGCCTATCCCGCACTCAAAGCCGGATTGAACCTCACGAGCGTCTTCCTTGAAACGCCTGAGCGAGGTTATAGTGCCCTTCCAGATAACCACGCCGTCCCGTAGGAAGCGGACCTTGGATCCCCTCGTTATTGCACCGTTACGCACGTAACACCCTGCAACCGCGCCGACCCTTGGCACCCTGAACACTTCACGCACTTCAGCATCACCGGTTACGACTTCCTCATACTCCGGCGCTAACATGCCGACCATTGCAGACTCGATATCCTCGATCACTTTGTAAATGATCTCATAGTTGCGGATCTCGACATCGTTGGCTTCCGCCAACTCCCTCGCACGCCTGTCAGGTCGCACGTTGAATCCAATTATCGTCGCGTTGGATGCAGTCGCAAGGACAACGTCATTCTCGGTAATTCCGCCGACCGCACGGTGTATAAATGCGAGCTTCACTTCCGGCCGCTCAAGCTTGCGCAATGACTCCACAATTGCCTCCAGCGAACCCTGGACATCCGCCTTCACAATCAAGTTCAGTGTCGCAGTCTCGCCGCGCTGGATCTGTTCGAACAGATCTTCCAGTTTGGCACCAGGTGTGGCAGCCGCGAGATTCGCATAGCCAGCCATCCTCAGCCGTTGCGCTCTCGACTCACCAATCATCCTTGCCGTTGCCAAGTCGTTGGTCTCTCTGAAGTCGTCTCCAGCAGAAGGAACCTCCGAGAATCCAAGTATCTGCACCGGCACCGAAGGACCAGCTTCCTTCACATTTTGACCGGTGTAGTCTATGAGAGCCTTGACTCTTCCCCATGCCGGACCGGCGACTATTGGGTCTCCGACATGCAGAGTTCCGCGCAGGACAATCACTGTCGCCACTGGACCCCGACCAACGTCAAGATTGGCCTCGAGGACCACACCACGGGCCCTTCCATTCGGAGTAGAAGAGAGTTCCATAACTTCAGCAAGCACAGCCAGCTGCTCCAACAGATCGGTTATTCCGATATTTTGAAGCGCGGAAATCTCAACCATGATAGTGTCACCGCCCCAGGCCTCCGGGACTAATCCAAGCTCCGACAATTGTTGCTGGACGCGGACCGGATCGGCATTTTCACGGTCAATTTTGTTGATCGCGACGACAATCGGAACTCCCGCCGCCTTTGCATGGTTGATTGCCTCGACTGTTTGAGGCATTACACCATCATCCGCTGCCACAACGAGAACAACAATATCGGTGACCTGTGCACCGCGGGCACGCATCGCAGTAAATGCCTCGTGACCGGGTGTGTCAATGAAAGTTACATACCTTCCATTTACTTCGGCCCTATAGGCTCCAATGTGCTGGGTAATTCCCCCAGCTTCACCAGCCACTACGTTTGACTCTCTTATCCGGTCCAAGAGCTTGGTCTTACCATGGTCAACATGACCCATGACGGTCACGATTGGCGGACGCAACTCCAACTCATATTGGGCTTCCTCTTCGGAGTCTTCAAAGTATTTGGCTTGGAGTTCGGCCTCTTGCTCTTGGCCAGCGTCAACCAGCTTGATACTTGCGCCCAGCTCTGCGGCAAAAAGTTCAATCATATCGTCAGACAGGGATTGGGTAGCGGTAACCGCCTCACCTTGAAGGAACAGAAATCTAACCACGTCCCCAGCAGTTCTGTTGAGCTTGGGACCGACCTCCTGGGCCGAACTGCCGCGCTCTATGATGACCTCACCGGTCGGAATCGGTGCGTTGGAAGCAACATAGGTTGTCAGCTGCGTCGGCTCTAACTCCTCCACATTTCGACGCCGACGCTTCTTTGACTGCTTCTGCACCGGACGACCACGCCCTTGAACACCCCGAGTCGAAACTGGCGGTGGTGGAACCGCACCCCCGCCACGCGGCGAGTAACCTCCTCCGCCACCCTGGCGGGGTGGCGCTGAAGATCCCGCGGGTGCTCCTGCACCAGCAGTCCTGCTTCCACCAAAGCCTCCGCCACCCTGGCGCGGAGGAAAACCTGAACCTGTTCGAGGCGTGTATGTGCGCTCCACGCCTTGGCCAGTTCTCGGCGGCTGAGCTCCTCCCTGACCAGGTCGTGGCATTCCTGTACCGCCCGGTCGGTGGCCTACATTCTGTCCCTGCCTGGGCGGAAAGTTTCCAGGTCGGCCCGTTCCCTGTCCGGTACCATGCCTGGGCACTGATTCTCTTGCCTGTCCTGCACCCTGTCCACGTGGTTGCTGAGTGCGTGGCCGCTCGCCCTCACCTTGCCGCTGCTGCGATGACGACCTTGCACCTCCTCCGCCAGGAGGAGGTGGAATCGGACGCCCTGAAAGAGACCTAGGAGGCCCACCAGGGGGAGGTGGGATCGGGCGTCCACTCGCCGACATAGGCGGCCTTGCAACCCGTTGTGCATCTCCTCCTGCGGAACCCGATCCGGCACCGGCCACTGTACTGCTTCCACCATTAGTAGGACGCGACTCGGCTATTCGCTCATTGGACCTGATCCTATCGCCACGGTCTCTGTTTGTTCGTTGAGCGTCAGGACGCTGGCCAGTTCTTGCACCTTGAGGAGCCTGTCCCTGAGCAGGTCTGACGGATCCGCCAGGTGCCCCCGGCTGCCTAACGTGAGCCGCGGCTCCCTCGCCGGATCGAACTGGCTGAGCGACTGGAGGGGTGGTTGGCCGTTCTGCCAAGACTCGTTGCAGTTGGCTCCCGTCCGAAGCCTTATGCTCCGTTTTAGCTGGAAACTCCTTCGCACTGGTTACAACTGACGACTGCCTTGGCTCTTGCACAACAGGAGATTGCTGTTTCTTAGGCTGCACAACGGGTTCTTCCTGGGGCTGTTCAGCTCGGACCATCCCCTCCCGTTCGGCTTTTCTGCGCGCTCGATCAGCCTGTGCATCTTCGATGCTGGAAGAATGACTTTTAACGCCAATCCCAAGTGCGACGCAAAGATCTAAAGCCTCCTTGTTGGTTAGTCCTAGCTCCTTGGCTAGCTCATAAACCCTGATTCTCTTAGCCAACTGCTAACTCAGTCCTCTCCTTGGCCCTTTAAGCCACATACTTCATGACACTCACATCTGCCGGGCATCCACGCAACCACACTATGTCAGCGTGGAACATTTCCGAGCTTATGCGGTGGATATAAAAACAACCAAAACTACCGAACATCTATCCTAGAAGCCCAATACCTCAGATATGCTTGATAATTGCTTTTGCACATCTGTGAGCAACTTGGATTTCAGTGCCCGCTCGACTTTTCCTCTTACCATCGCAGCCTCAAAACAGGCCTTGTTCCTACAAATCCACACTCCCCGGCCATTCGAGGAGGCCGACGCCGCGAGCCGACCTCCCTCTACCAGGCAAATCCTCACCATTTCACCAGTCGGGCGCTTGGTGCGGCATCCCAGGCATGTCCGCTTCGGCATCGTCGACCGAACCTATTCTTGTTCGGCCTCATAATCCGAAGCCGAGATCTCCTCTCCGCCTTCAGCCGGATGCCAAACAAGTTCTCCAGAGCCGTTGTCAACCCATTCGCCTTCGGCCCACTCCTGGGCATAGCCACTATCTTCGGCAGCGATCTCGCTCTCGGACTTGATATCGATTCTCCAGCCGGTAAGTCTGGCGGCCAAGCGGGCGTTCTGACCCTCCTTCCCTATGGCTAGAGAAAGCTGGTAATCGTCCACGATTACCGTCGCCGAACCACTGTCTGGATCCAGACGAACTTCTCTTACCTTCGCGGGTTGGAGCGCCCGCTGCACAAATTCCGCTGGATCTTCGGAAAAAGGAACAATATCCACCTTTTCCCCTCGCAACTCGTTGGTGATCATGCGGACACGGGCACCCCTGGCGCCCACGCATGCACCGACGGGATCGACATTGGGATCATTTGACCAGACAGCAATCTTGGTGCGGTGACCAGGCTCCCTTGCAGCCGCCTTGATCTCGACTATTCCAGAATTGATCTCGGGGACTTCTAATTCGAAAAGTCTCTTTATCAGTCCAGGATGAGTCCTTGAGACTACTATTTGGGGTCCTTTGCTGGTCTTTCTTACTTCGACAATGTAAGCCTTTACTCGGGCACCATGCTCGTATCGCTCAAAAGGCACTTGCTCTTGCTGAGGAAGCAGAGCCTCCACCTTGCCAAGATCCAAGAGAGTGTAACGGTTGTCACTCTGTTGAATTATGCCTGTAACGATATCGCCTTCCCTGCCCACATACTCTTCGTACTTGAGATCGCGCTCCGCTTCTCTGATCCTTTGCAGCATGACCTGCTTTGCAGTCTGGGCGGCGATCCTGCCAAAGTCCTTTGGAGTGTCATCCCACTCCCTGATCACATTCCCTTCGTCGTCCAACTCCTGGCCAAATACCCGGATCTCTCCAGTATCAGGGTCAATGGTGACGACAGCCTCCTCTGCCGCATCCGGTCTTCTCTTATAAGCTGCTACCAATGCGTTAGCCAGGGAGTCCAGTAAGGTATCAACAGCGATTCCTTTATCGTTGGCAATCATCTGCAGCGCCTCTAAAAAGTCAAAATTTGTCTTAGCCATCTCGTCCCTCACTATTTGCCATCTTGTTCGCTGTCATCTTCGTCTTACCTGGCGGTTTGGATCCATGGATGGATTTAGATCGCGAAGCTGTCGAAGGTCCCCACTCAAACACCGTACGTGCTCTCTCGATTTCATCGATTTTCACTTCCAAATCTTGAGATCCAGTGACCGAAGAATCGTCGACCTTGACTGTTACAGATCCGTCTTCCACCTTGTTCACCACTCCGGCAAATCGCCTAAGTCCTGCAAACTCCGGACTCATTTTTATGCTCACCTTAGAACCAAGAAAGCGCCTAAAATGCGCTTCGGTTCGCAATCTGCGCTCCAGACCAGGGCTCGAAACCTCCAAATTAAACTGACTCATATCATCGAATTCGACCGAGTCGTCAATAAGTCTGGAAATGAGTGATGACGCATCCGCTATTCGATCCAGATCAAGCGGAGTCTCGCTATCGAGGGTGACACGAAGAGAACCACTCTTTAGCTCCACATCCAACAACTCCAATCCCCGATCAGCCAGGGGATCCTGTGCGATCTCCCGCAACTTTGCTTCAATTCCCTGTGTCACATCATTCACCTCCTCTAAAATCCAAATAGTCTTGAGATACAAAAACGCGGGCTAGACGCCCACGTTTTCATAATCGCTATACGACTTGTAACTCTTGGGACCAGTCTGGAACGACTAGTAAGAGCCTTTCACTTAAGTATAAGCGAAATATTGACCGATGGAAGTATGAATACCCTATTAGAGCAAAGCATTATGTATAAAAATCAAAAGGAGGTATCATCAGCTCAACCTGGCCAAGTAGTCAACTAATTGTGGGACGCCCACCTCGCTTCTTTCACCAGTAAGCCTGTCCTTGACTTCCACAACGCCATTTGCCAATCCCCTCTGGCCAATCGTCACAATGGTGGGTATTCCGATCAGATCGGCATCCGCGAACTTCACACCTGGGGCGAGGTCCCTATCGTCATAAAGTACCTCCACACCTTTGTCCTCTAGCTGGCGGTAAATGTCGTCGGCAAAAGCCACCGCCTCCGGTGCTCGGGCAGGTGTTATTGTCAATATCTCAATCTGATATGGAGCAATGCTCTTTGGCCAACGCAGACCACTGTCGTCGTGAAGGTACTCGGCAATGGCAGCGGGCAGCCTGCTCATTCCGATCCCGTAACAACCCATCCAGTACTTTTGGTCGCTGCCGTCCTCTGCCTTGAAGGAGGCATATGGAATCTTGTTAGAGTATGCCAGGCCCAGTTGAAACGTATGGCCGACCTCCGCAGAACGAATCAGCGTAAGCGTTCCCTCACAGTTGGGAC
>JAJYDM010000098.1 GCA_021777475.1 Actinomycetes bacterium
GGTGGGATGCTCATGAGCTCCGTCTCCGGCATTTACCAGGGGTATGCCGAGCCACGAACTCACCAATTGAACTGACCCCGAAGAGAAATGCCTCATGACGATCAGATCAGCCCCTAGAGATTCGATCGTCTCTGCGGTATCGCGTAAAGACTCGCCTTTTGAAACTGAAGAGCTGGCAAGGGTGAAGGTGAGCACATCGGCAGAAAGTCTTGTGGCAGCCAGTTCAAAAGAAAGCCTTGTCCGCGTGGAGTTCTCGAAAAAAAGTGTGGCAACAGTCTTGCCTCTTAGCGCAGGGACTTTTGGAATGTCTCGCGAATTTACCTCGAAGAACACCCTGGCTAGCTCCATCAACTCGGTAATGTCCTCGTCGGTCAAGTCAGAAATAGAAACCAGGCTACGATGCATTTCCCACCTCTTTGAGAATCCTTACGCCTTGTCTGGTCACTTCAACCATTTCGCTTCGGGAAGTTGGAAGGTTCTTTCCAACGTAATCAGGGCGAATGGGAAGTTCACGATGTCCACGGTCAACCATGACCGCTAACTGGATTGCTTTCGGCCGACCGAAGCCCAAAATCGCCTCTAGTGCGGCGCGCACCGTCCTCCCGGTAAAAAGAACATCGTCCACCAACAGGACCGTCTCACCTTTGACAGATACCGGAACATCGGTTGATGAACTCTTGATAAGCGGCCTAAGTGCGTGGTCGTCACGGTAAAGAGATACGTCAAGTGATCCAAGTGCGCAGGGGAAAGTGGCTATCTCCAGCAAAGCGTTGCAGAGTTCCTCGGCAATCCACACTCCGCCGGTTTGAAGGCCGACAACAACTAGCTCTGTACAACCCCGGTTATGTTCCACTACCTCATGGGCTATACGGCTAAGAACCCGTTTGACATCTGCGCCAGTCATGACTACAGATGCCATTGAATAAGAATGGCCTGAACTCGACCCATTTTCGGGCGGCAAATATCCTCCTAATTCCGTATGAGCCTCGCGGAACTCACTTGACGGCACTAGCCTCAACTAGTCTATAGCCCATGTTCGCGGGCCTCGTCGCGGTGGCGACACAAAAACTGACCATTTTTAGGGGAATATAAGAGGATGACTTTTCCAGTTGAGCCAACAAACCAGAGCAACGAAGGGACGGCCGCGTCGAGAAGGCCAAGGCATTCAAAACGAAAATCTACCGCAAAGAGGGCCAGGAATATCGGAATAATACTTGCCGGGGTTCTTCTGGTTTTAGCAGTCGCAGGATATGGCTACGTCCGGTACAGATACGGTCAGATAAAGAAACTGACGGTGGGCAATCTCACCAAACCCACCTCGAATCAGCCGATGAATATCCTAATTGTAGGTTCAAACTCAAGAGCCGCACTAAACGGCAAGCAGGCCTCGGCCTTTGGCACCGCTCAGCAGGTTGGCGGGGCCAGAAGCGATGTTACGATGATACTTCACATCGACCCAAAGACACGCTCCGTCTCCCTCGTCTCAATTCCCCGCGACTTGTTCATGCCCATACCAAACAGCAACCTTTCGAATCGAGTCGACGCCTCGCTGAACAGCGGCCCGAGCCAGCTTGTTAAGACCGTGGAACAGGACCTTGGAATCGGCATTTCACACTACGTGGAATTGAACTTCGACACGTTTCAAAGCATCGTCCAGACCCTTGGCGGACTGGACATGTATTTTCCTTACCCCGTAAGGGACGCGTACTCCGGGCTGAATGTGCAGGCTACTGGATGCCACTACTTGAACGGATTCCAGGCGCTTGCGGTCGTTCGCGCAAGGCACCTTGAGTACAAGACGGCCTCCGGAAAATGGATCGAAGACCCCCTAGGAGACCTCTCCAGAATCCGCCGCGACCATGAGTTCATGAGAGTCCTTTTCTCCGCGGTGAAGCAGAAAGGCATATCAAACCCGTTGACCTTGAATGCGATACTCTCCTCAGTAGCACCGGACCTCCAAGTTGACTCTAGTTTTTCATTGGGCGAAATGTTCTCGTTGGCCAGCCAGTTCAGAAATCTGAATCCAAACTCCATCCCCACTGCGACACTTCCGGTAGCGCTGGTCAATAACTACACTTACAACGGCGCCAATTATGGTGATGTAGTTTTCCCGGCCCAGCCGCAGGATCAGGCGATAATCAATCAGTATCTCGACATTCCCAACCCAACGGTTAATAAAAGTAGCTTCTCTATCTCCGTGCTCAACGGCTCCGGAATTTCCCAGCAGGCCAGCACCGTTGCGCAACAGCTTGGAGCCGATGGATTCAAAGTGACCTCCACCGGTAACACCAAGGTCCTAAGCAAGGACACCGAGACGATCATCTATTACAAGGCGGGGTATCTGCAGGAAGCTTCCCTTCTAAGAAATAGCCTTTCCGGTGCAGTGATCATGGGCCAGTCCTCAACTCTCACCGGCGCTCCGGTGGAGTTGGTAACCGGTACAGGCCTCACTGTCGCAAAGCCCGTTGTTACGACGACAACCCAGGCCGTCTCCACAACAGGCACAGCCACATCGCGGGCACCTGCGCCAGCGACAACTCTGGCGCCAGTAACGCTGCCTGCGACCGCCTCAGTCACCCCGCTTCAGCCTTGGGACCCGCGCGCGTGTCCACCCGGTTCGCCAATCACGCCTATTGGCTAAAGAGATTTGACGGCCTACCAGAACTAGATCTCAACTGGCATAGTCGACTCACACTCCGGCCGGTTCGAATAACAGAGCCCCCATATTTTGATCAGTTGCCCATAATCTTGGCAATGTCTTTAGATAGCATGGGCAGGGTGATTTGCCCGGCAACCTCCTCTACCACTATGCCTTTTGAGTCAATGAACAAAGTAGTAGGAAGACCGATTAGGTGATAGGGCAACTCGAGCTGGCCACTTCCATCGAATACAGCTGGATAACCAACCCCAGTCTGAAGGAGTATCGACTCTCCCCCGGCTTTGGTGTCATTTTCATCAACACCAAAGAACTGGACCTTGCCGGCGTCCAACTTTGCAAGTGTCGCAAACTCTGGCAATTCAATCTTGCATGGAACGCACCAGGATGCGAAGAAATTGAGCACTACTGGGTGTCCAAAGTACTGACTGAGCTTAATTGTCCGCGAGGGATCACTAACAAGAGGGAGAGTGATGTCTGGAGCCGGTTTACCCACAAGAGGACCACCCACCTCGATCCCTGACGCTTCGACTAACGGCGAGGAGGCGCTCCTGCTCCCCCCGACAGATAGCGATACCACGATGGCGTATACGATTAGTATTGCCAGGACAAGGCTGAGACCCAGGAAGATAAGCTTCCTCGTGCGTCCGGGATTCTCCTGACCATCGGACGGAGGCGATTCAGTGATGCCTGACAAGAATATCTATCCCCATAGCTAAGAACAGAAGGGTGAGATAGGAAATCGAAAAACTGAACACTCTCATCGCGACTTTAGGGGAACAGTTTCTGTAGAGAAGGATCGCGTAGCCAAGAAACCCGCCCCCCAAAGCCAGTGCGGTTACCGAATAAATAGGGCCCAAATGAGCAATCGGAACAAGCAGCAGAGTCACGATCCATAGGATCACGGTGTACAGGACAATTTCACCAGCAGTCTTCCTGGGGCTAGCAACCGCCGGAAGCATCGGGACGTTCGCTCGGGCGTAATCGTCCTTGTAACGAAACGCAAGAGCCCAAAAATGTGGCGGCGTCCAAAGAAATATTATCAGAAACATGACCACCGCAGTCAGTGAGACAGAGTTGGTGACAGCCGCCCACCCGACTAGCACCGGCGCAGCACCGGCAGCACCTCCTATCACAATGTTCTGACTTGAGGTCCGCTTGAGCCAAAGCGTGTAGACAAAGATATAAAAGAGTGCTGCTGAAAGGGCGAGCAGTGCGCTCAACACATTTACAAGAAGTGCAAGCTCCAGGAATGCCGCCACTTCCAGTGAGATCGCGAATGCCAGTGCCGCCGACGGCGATATCTCCCCGGTTACGAGGGGTCGTTTCTGCGTCCTCTTCATGATCGAATCGATGTCGCGGTCAACCCACATGTTCACCGCATTCGCACCACCCGCGGACAAAGTGCCGCCCGCGAGAGTCAAAAAAACAAGCCAGACGCTCGGAACACCCTGTTTAGCAACGATCATCGCAGGAACCGTCGTAATCAACAGAAGCTCAATGATACGCGGCTTCATTAGGGCAACGTAACTCCCGACTACCCTGATCCCGCTTCGCCGTCCTACAGTACCCACTAGTAAATTCATACAAACCTAACGATTATTGTCCGAAGGTTCCATAACCATCCAGGCCAACATGAGATGGTCGGTGATGAGCCAACCCCCTCCACCACCTATCCAATGCACAAAATATGTAAATACTCCCTAAAACTCAGTTGTAGATCCTAAATTTAAATGATTACTAGAACCTTAGAAATTTCCCTATCAAACTATTATTTCGAATTTTATTCCACCCTATCATCTGACGATCTCTAATTATCCAGAGCAGGACTAAAGTTGCCAATGAAGACAAAGCACCGAATTGCCCAGCTGAGACAGCTGTTAGACGACCACAAAATAGACGTTCTAATAATTACTAACCTTTTGAACATCAAATATCTCACAGGATTCAGCGGATCAGCCGGAACGCTGCTCATCGCCTCTCCGTCGCATTCCAAAGATGACTTTGGACTGCTATGCACAGATGGCCGCTATAGCGAACAGGCAGAATTGCAAATCAGGGAATCAGGCGCAAGCGTCCAGATAACGGTTGGAAACAACCAAAAACAGTTCGCGGCCTCCAAACACTTTTCTAAAGGGAGTCCCCGAATTGCCATCGAACCCGATTCCACCTCAATGACGCTCTTTAGCACCTGGACAACGGCGATGGAACAGACTATCGCTCCTAGCGATGTCAAAATCGAAGCACTCAGACAATTCAAGGACGAGGAGGAGATCGCTGCCATAAGAACCGCCTGCCAGATTGCCGATGAAGCTCTCACGCTAGTACTTCCCAGACTGAGTGATGAACCCACGGAAAACGAATTTGCAGCAGAGCTGGAATTTCAGATGAGAATGCTGGGGGCGCAAGGACCATCTTTTGAGACCATCGTGGCTTCCGGTCCAAATTCCGCCATGCCTCATGCAAGACCGACAAACCGACGGATGACTGAAGGCGACACAGTGATAATCGACTTTGGTGCAATTTGGAACGGTTATCACTCCGACTGCACCAGGACCTACTTTCTCGGCGATGGTCCCACTGAACAGTTCAAACGAATCTACAGCGCCGTCGAATCCGCCCATGAAGCCGGAGTCTCACTTACCGTTCAAGACGAAGAGACCTCCGCCGTTGACCGGGCCTGCCGGGAATCGCTGGCCACCAACAACCTCGCAGAATTCTTCACTCATAGTACTGGACACGGAGTAGGTTTGGAAGTTCATGAACTTCCCTGGGTCCACGGCGACAGCAAGTCAAGTTTGAAAAACGGTGTTGTGATTACGGTTGAGCCAGGAGTGTATATTGCCGGCGAGCTCGGAGTACGCATTGAGGACACTATTGCCATAACGAGATCTGGAAGCGAAATCCTGACTAGGATCGCCAAATCTCCCCTACTCCCATAACCAGCCCCACGGCGATTGTGATTGCCCCGGCCTTGCTGCCACGATACGAAAGGCTAGAATATCAACCACGCTCGCGTAGGGCATCAGACTTTTTAGCCCGCTGGAAGGATCTTATGGCAATCTCAACATCAACGAACGACCTGAAGAATGGCATGACTTTGGATCTCCCCGACGGACTCTTCACAGTCGTGGAGTTCCAACACGTCAAACCAGGCAAAGGTGGAGCGTTCGTCCGCACAAAGCTCAAGAACATGCGGACTGGAGCTGTTATTGAACGAACCTACAGGGCTGACGAAAAGCTTGATCAGGCGATAATCGAAAAACGCGACATGCAATTTCTCTATAGGGATGGAGCGGAATATGTCTTCATGGACACTTCCTCCTACGATCAGATCCAGATCGACCCCGCTGCGCTTGGATCATCCGCCAACTTCCTCAAAGAGGGCGACTCCGCGACGATTAGCCAATATGAAGGTTCGGTGGTAGCTGTCGAACTTCCTGCCGCCGTAGAATTGACGGTCACCGAAACCGAACCCGGCCTCCAAGGTGACCGGGTTTCTGGTGCGCGAAAGCCGGCAACAGTTGAAACCGGCCTTGTGCTTCAGGTTCCTCTCTTCATCGAGTCGGGCGAGAGAATCAAGGTCGACACCAGAACCGGAGAATATTTAACCCGTGCCTAATTCGCAGGGCGGGGAAAATACCGAGCGAACATTGGTCCCCGAAGAAGGCGACGACAACAGCCAGGACTGGGTTGTCCCCATCGGGTCTAGGAGAGAGGGACGGGAAAGGGTCATCTCTCTACTGTACGAGATGGAGGTGAAAAGTTGCTCCGCTAGTACTCTCCTCCAGGAGCTAACCTTAAAACCGGACCCATTCGTCGCCGAGCGACTTCTGGGAATCACCGACAACCAGGTGCTACTGAACTCGGAAATTAGGAAATTGTCCGGTGACTGGGAGCCATCCCGAATGCCGCTACTAGACCACGCCATTCTACAACTTGGAATGTTTGAGCTGATCTTCCGTCCTGAGGTGCCCACCGGAGTCATACTCTCTGAGGCAGTCGAACTGGCCCAGAAATTCTCTACTGAGAGTTCCGGAAAGTTCATTAACGGACTGCTTTCTGCCGCGGCAAAGCAGCTCCGACAAACTGAATAAGCCATATCTGGC
>JAJYDM010000099.1 GCA_021777475.1 Actinomycetes bacterium
TATCGGCTGCGGATTCCTCGCAGGAATCTTCCATCGACAGCCCACATGGCAGCTCACTCATGAAATCATTCTACACAGTAGAGTGCTCTCATACCAAGCCTGTTGAATACGTAAAGAAAGTTCTCACACGCACCCAAACAATTGACTCATGCGTTCGACGGGAGTCGAAGTCGCGCAGTCGCTTACTATCGCTCCAATGCATGGGTGACTCTGCAGTCGAAACAACGAACTACGATTTCAGCTGACCATGAAAGGAGCTAGTCAGTCAACATGGTGCTGCATCGTGTGTACCCGCCAATCTGGGGTAACATCCCTTTGCCTCGATCACGTCCCACGTAGGCCCGTAGCTCCCTGACTCCTTTACGCCGCTTGCGTTTGGTTCCCTTCCTAAAAACAGTCATACACCGTTGTAGGGATGAAAGCAGGGAAGGCTATTTGAGAAACAGAAGAGCCGGCCCCTAAAGACCGGCTCTGACCTGCATGTATCCTGGTGGCGGGGATAGGATTTGAACCTATGACCTTCGGGTTATGAGTTTTATCTGGGCAGTCTAGAGGGTCCATCACTGTCCTCCATCGTCGTCCCGATTTTGCCATTCACCTGGGTATTTATTGGGAATACATGCTCCACGTAGCACCAACGTTTTAGCGGATCATCGCCCAATAGTAGGGATAGATTAGGGATGAATTGGTTCGTCTCGTCTGTAATCGTTATGGGTGCTGAAACTGAAGATCAAGCATGCTGTAGATATGACCAAGGAATACGGTTCGATGAGGAACTTTCATTGTGCCCAGACTTCCTACTATTGCCATGAGCCTTCCCACTGCCAAGGGTTACAGAATTGCACTGCTGACTACGGTCGACTTGGCGGGTCCCCATCAACTGGTCCAAGGTCTATGTGAGTGATGCCTCGGTGATTGGTGATTAGGTTATCAGATGCTAGGCAGCTTGCTTGTGGCGTTCTCCTTTCCAGTGATGCAGTCTCGATGATCTCGTGAGTATCGTTCTTTGCTGGTCCATCGGCAGGGCCAGGAATGACTTTGGGGACAGGTACCCCAGTGAAGAATGAGGGCGACGGTGGTTGTACTCATGGCGCCACCTGTCAAGAAGCATCTGGGCTTCTGTAACGCTTTCGAAGAGTTCGCCGTTCAGAAACTCATCTCGTAGCCTTGCGTTGAACGATTCCACCCGTCCGTTCAGCCACGGTTAACCGGCCAATCCTGACTAAGACTGATCTGATATCGATCGTCAGAAGTCTTATTTTCGTGTGGCTATCTGACGTTGCAACGCGCGAAGTTCCTCCTCCTGTCTACGCACCTTGGTAGCAACGGCTTCAAGCCCTTGGCGTAGCAGGCCGAGTTCGACAACGATTCCGTTAAAGGACTGGGCCTCCCTATCGGCTCGTCTGTGTTCTTCAACTATCGTTCTCAGCTCTGGGTGCCGGTAGAGGGTGGACTTGGCTATCCCGGTGTCCGTGACGACGGCGGTAAACGTGACGCGTTCTCCTCTCGCGACCAGCCGGGCACAGGCCGTCTCTACTCGACGTATCAAGTCGGTCTTCATGCGGAGCGGGCATCCGAAATCAGACGGTCGAGCCGTGCGATAAGACGCCGATGCCGGGCTGTCTCCTCATCCCATCCGCGTGCCTTGGCATCGGCCAGGAGTGCCTCCGCGTCATCTCGTTGAGCGAGCAAGGTGGGGAGGAAGGCGGCGCCTGAGCGGAAGTTCGGACAGTGTTCGCAGACGTTCGTGTAGGGACAGACCCCCTGTGCCGGAGTTCGCACGCAGTAGCCGACACCGAGACGAGCCTTGATAAGTGGGGCTTGCCTCCAGTCGGTGTTGAGCTTGACTGGTATTGACCCCGGAAGAACCGGTCCGAGGCGATCCTTTGCCAAGGTGAGCGCCTTCTCATAGTCGGCGCGGACCGTTGCGTCGAAGAGTCGTCCGTAGCTAAGGGTCATCTCGGCCGAGACATGGCCGAGCATGGCCATGAGGGATTGGAGAGAGCACCCGGCGTTCACCAAGGCAGTCGCAAAGGTATGCCGGAGTTGGTGGGGTACCACTGGGCCGATACCCGCACATTCTGCCGCCCGCTGCAACTCGGAACGCAATGCGTCGACCGAGACCCGACGCCCATGGTGAGTGAAGAGAAAATCGGTCGGGCGGCCGGTTCTTGGATGACGCAATGGCCGACCGGGAGAGCGGTACTCGACGATCCTCTCTATCAGCGCCACAGCGTCCCCGTCAAGGGGCACCATGCGTTCGGTGGCTAGCTTGCCGAGGGGTACCTTCAACCATGATCCTTGGCCTGGGACGTAATGGAGGACATCTAGCTCGAGGTCGAGTAGTTCCCCGATTCGCATGCCAGTCGCCCGTGCCAGTAAGAGGGCATCGGCACGCAGACGGTTCGGCGAGGCCTTGAGCGCTTCAATGAGTCGCCGATCTGCATCAGGAGGCAGGTAGCGAGGGAGGGGCCTAGGCCGCAGCGGGCTATCACGCTCGAAGATCATTCGGCGTCTGGGTGCTTCTTCCCATCCCCACTCGGTCATCGCGTCGAGCATTTGGCCAACCACCTGGATGCGACCACGTTGTGTGGAAATAGCGATCGGTTCACCACTTCGATGATGTACTGCATTAGCCACCGCACTTAGGTATGGTTCGATGTGACGACGCCGGTCCAGATCGGCGAAGCTGGACAGCGTTGGATCGATCGAGGCCAGAAACCGCCCGAAGTGAGCAAGCTCACAGGCAGATCCGGTGACCCGGGCACGCGACCGCATCGCCTCGAGACGTTCAAGGTAAGCGACCATTGACCGGCGGATTCCCTCGTTCACGCCTTCGAGAAAGCGGTCCCAGCTCCACTGGGGCGGGATCGTACGTTTTGGGACCTGCTCCACCGGCGCTCCGAGGTGATACAGCACGATCCGGGTCTCGTAGAGGGCAACGTGATAGTGTTTGTAGTCGCGACCATGGCGCCTTTCGCGTTCCAAGAGTGCTGCCTCGAAAGCCGCCAGGTCATCGTCGCAGAGCTGCAACAGGCTGTGTCCGGACTCGATGAGCATGCGAACTGGGACCTGGGAGGCCATCCCATGGCGAGCACGAAGTGAGTATCCGAGCCGTTGAGCTGCGCCAAGGAAGGTTGCGATATCGGGGCCGATCGGGCTCTGTTCGCCCTCCTTCAAGATGCCGGACAGCTTGCGGTCAAGCAGATAGTCGTAGCCGGGATGAAGATAGCCGTGAAGCATGAGAAAGTTGAGTATCGGACGCACATAGGCACCCTCGGCGAGGCGAGCAGACAGTTGAAGAGTTGCAAATTCCTGCGGATCTGGAAAGCGCCGGAGCAGGCTCCTCGCTCCCACGAAAAACGATGGGTTGCCTACTCCTCGTCGTGCGAGCCATTCAGAGAACTCGGCAAAGTAGTCAGGGACGCCCTCGAGGACCGGTTGCCCCGCCGCCACAGTCAACGTTCCGCCTCACGTTGACGGGCACGAGCTTCGTCAAAGGAGCGACGCACGTGGGATGGTGAAAGGTGAATGTAGGCGGCAGTGGAGTCCACGTGGTCATGGCCCATGAGTGCTTGCATGACGGCCAAATCCACACCTGCTTCAGCCAACGCCGTTCCGAAGCTGTGACGCAATGCGTGAGGATGACCAGCCACGACTCCCGTCTTCTCCCGGTGATAGCGAAAGATCCGACGGAGCCCCTCCCCCGAGAGCGGCTGACCGCGGTGGGGTCCTTTGCCAACCACGAACAACCTGGTTTCATTGGTCTCCGGTCGCTCGACAAGCAGGTAGGACTGTACGATTGAGGCTACATCGGGGTCGAGGGGAACCCGGCGTTCCTTGTCACCTTTGCCGATTACTCGGACCCAGCCTCTGGCGATGTCGACATCACCAATGCTCAGTCCCAACACCTCGGCACTGCGTAGCCCAGAGAAGAGCATCAGCCCGGCCATTGCCCGGTCTCGCTCAGAACGCAGGCTCGCGAACAAAGCCTGCATCTCACGGCTGTCAAGTCCCCTTGGGAGCCGTCTTGGTTCTCGAACTCTAAGGCCGGATCGAGGGTTTGGTTTGGCAAGATGACCGAGGAGACCCGACCTGGCGCCCTTGGCCGTCCGACGTGCCGCAGCTCCGCGTGGTACCGGGTTCCGTGCTGACGGGTCACGCATGGTGGTGAAGTTGAACAGACCTGAAATCGCCGCGAGTCTACGGTTTACGGTCGCGGGTGCATAACCAACCGAGCGCCCACTGTGCAAGTCGACGACATTGTCGCCATATTGGCCCGGAAGTATCTCCTGCCGACATTTGGCCAAGTAACGCAGGAGGGTATCGGTGCTCACCGCCTCCAAAGCGGTGCCGTCGGCGTCAAGCCAGCGACAAAAGTGCAGCAGATCGAAGGCGTATGCCCGAACTGTTCGTGGCGAATACCGGCGATCAGACAAGTAGGAGAGATACTCATTCGCCAAGCAGAACCGAGTCACCGCTGGTCCGGTCAGTGCCCAGGTCCCATCATGAGCGATCACGTTCAATCTGCTGTCAATGCTGATTGAATCCATGTTTCATCTGTATCACAATTGACCGAGGAATGGTAGAAGAAAAGTGAATTAAACCGGTTTAAGTGGAATGATGTCTAAAGGAGTCAAAGGTATTGGCCGGTTAATAGGGGAGACCCCGGCGCGATGAAATACAAGGTGGTCCCAACTTCACGCGCCCAGCTGGCTACGACTTCAGCTATGAACTCCGGACCGTTGTCGCACCTTATGAAATGCGGCTTGCCTCTTTCCGCCAGCAGGTCATCAAGTACCGCCACCACCTCGGCTGCATTGATTGACCGCTTTGCCATTGAGGCCAGAGCTTCCCTTGAGTATTCGTCGATGATGTTCAGGATCTTTACCACCTTTGTATCTCTTGTCTGGTCAAACTGGAAATCAAGTGCCCAGATGACGTTTTCTCTTGTTGGCTGATGTACCCCCATCCCTGACGCAGCTCCTCTATAGGGCTTCTTTCTCTTTCTGTATGGGACCTTGAGCCCAGTAGCTCGCCATAGCCGCTGTACGCGCTTTTTGTTCACTATCCATCCTTCGTCTACAGCCAAGGCGTAGGCACGTTTGTACCCCCAGCGTGGATGGGCTATGGAGAACTCCTTCAACCAGTTGGTGAGGGCTTCGTCCTCAGATGGCACCTCCGGCGGTATCAGCCGCTGGGTGGAGCGATGCTGGCCGACTGTGCGGCATGCCCTTCTTTGTGATACCCCAAATCGGCTGAGCAAAACATCCACTGCTCTGCGCCGCCGATCCGGGGTTAGAAGTTTCCAGCCAGCTCCTTGAGCATTGAATTATCCAGGGTTAGGTCTGCCACGATCGTCTTGAGTCTTTTGTTCTCAGCCTCGAGCTCTTTGAGTCGCTTGGCGTCTTGGGCCTTCATTCCGCCGTACTGGTTCTTCCAGCGGTACCAGGTGGTCTCTGTTATTCCGAACTGACGTGCAACTTCAGCCACGGTTGCCTCCTCAATTAGGATGGCGTTCAGAGAGCGCGTTTAGGAAGATCCATTCCAAACACACTTATGGAGACCAGCTGGTCCCAAGCTTCAAGAGTCTCATGAGGGATCTTTACACCATCGTGTCAAACCACGTCACACCAAACGATGAAGATCTTCCTGGCTTTATCGTGATAACGACTCCAACGCCACTTCAGAAAAAAGCATTCGAGCTATTGGGTGTTTCACACCGCCTGGGGTACATGCAGTCATAACTTTTGCCTCTGATAATTGCAAATGCGCTGGCAGATTAGTTGAACCCCAATTTATGAACCTGAACTTCGGGTTAAGCTTCACGGCAAGAAAGTGGCTTATCGGTTATTGTCACATCGGGGACCAGGTGGAGCCGTAGTCCTTGGATTCAAAGACTGGATAACTGTCCGACGCCAGCCAGGCCCGGCCGCCCGTTCCAACGGCAAGACTGTTTGGACCTGGAATATAGTAAGCCGAAAGTTGATGGCCAGTAAAAATTTTTCCTCCGTTGGTTGTGACAAAGATCGTGTTTTCGTTCCATGCGTAGCCAACCGATGAAGAGACGAACTGGATCCCGTTCAGGCTTCCCATTCCGGGCCAGTTTGCTCCAAACTGGCTCCAAGTTCGGCCGGCGTCTGTCGTATGGTAAAGGTAATATTTCCAGATCAGGATTTTCTTGTTATAGGGATTTGGCACCAATGGATGCGAAATCCCTCCTGCCACCCACCAGTTTGTCGCGCTAAGCGGGTCGACAGAAAATGCAGAGAATGGCAGCGATATTTTGGTCCAGCTCTTACCGCCATTGAGCGTCGCTTCTATTTCCGGTCCCGGTGGGCCAAACACAAGTGCGCCAATTTTAGATGTCGCAAATCGGCCACTGAGGATGTTCCAACCCTCAGGCAAAGGTTGATTACTCCACTGTTTTGCCGATGATCTCAGCACCTCGATTGCGGTCGGGGTGAGCATGACAGTAGCGCCTGGCACCAGACTGATATCGCCTCCATTGATTCCAAAATTTCCGAGAGTTACGAAGGAAGCCGGAGCTTTGGTATCGATTTGAAGCAATCTGCCTTCGCCAGTAAGGGCTACTGTTCTACCGGAGCGGTACGAGACATTTATCGCTCCATAGGGGGGATAGATCTGGGCCCATGACCCTCCGTTGGCTTGGATCCACAATGTTCCGCTCACTGTGTAGGCAATCCCGCCGTATGGGGTGGATGGCGCAAGGTCTGAGATGGCGGTTGAA
>JAJYDM010000100.1 GCA_021777475.1 Actinomycetes bacterium
GGCACTAGCCCTTAGGATCATCCCATCCAAGATCCCAGGTTTTTCCGACCTCGGCCTCCCATATGCCGCCAACCTGGTCGTGGAACAGCCGCGGGGCTTTGTGCTCGTTACCGGACCAACCGGTTCCGGCAAATCGACAACGCTGGCTTCCATTATCGACAAAATCAACTCCACTAGACCGGCTCACATCCTTACGATCGAAGATCCAGTCGAGTATGTGCACAACCATAAAATGGCGGCCGTGACTCAACGCGAAATCGGGCTCGACAGTCCCTCGTTTGACCGCGCCCTACGTTCTGCGTTGCGCGAGGATCCTGACGTTCTTCTCATCGGAGAAATGCGCGACATCGATTCGATTCAAATAGCGCTTACAATGGCCGAGACAGGTCACCTGGTCTTTGCCACGCTGCACACCAATGATGCCCCACAGGCCATCGACCGAATCATCGACGTGTTTCCTGCCGAACGCCAGGAACAGACCAGAGTCCAGCTGGCCGCTTCGCTTAGCACCATCATTGCGCAGCGGCTCGTCCCCAAGATTGGCGGCGGAATGGTCGCAGCCTACGAAGTCTTGATCGCAACCAACTCGGTGAGAAACCTCATACGCGAGGGCCGATCCAGCCAACTGGCCAACGTCATGTTCACGGGCACAAAGGAAGGCATGCAGACCTTGGAAAGTAGCCTCGCCAAACTGATCTCTGACGGAGTCGTCACCTACGAGGACGCCCTCGCAGCAAGCGCGCATCCAAAGGAGCTTGCTCGCCACCTGGAACAGTCGGGTCGGCCAACATCCAAAGCGTGATGGCTCCGTGAGTCCTCGACGTGGACCTGACTTGCCTTACTCCATTGTTGCAGGAGTCACCCCCTGGAAAGCCCATTGGCTTGTCGCAAGTGCAAAGATGGCCGGCGCAACTTTCGCCCCCGAAGAACCGCGAATCTTCAGATACTTCGCCGACTTACTTAGCGAAAGTCCCGCTTTTGCCATAATCGTTGTAAACGCACCAATCGGCTATGTCGAACGGCCAGGCCTTGGAGCGAGGACGTGTGATTTGCAGGCCCGGGCCCTTCTCGGACGCCGTGGAGCAACCGTGCATAGTTCGCCAACCCGAGCTATCCTGCGAGATGACCCTGGTGATCGCAGTGAAAGCCTCGATGCAGTTACTTCCAGGCTTCTTCCCCGATATCGGGAAGTGGCCGCACAAATGTCCCCTTACCGTCAGCGTGTTGTGTACGAAGGTCATCCGGAGTTGAGCTTTTATCAACTAAATGGTGGCGCACCGCTCAGGTGGTCGAAGAACCTGGAAGTTGGACGCGTAGAGCGTAGGGCACTCCTGGAGAAAAAGATCCCTGATGTCACTAAGATACTTGACTCCAGATCTGACCGGGTCCCGGCCAAGCACCTGATGGACGCAGCTGCGCTCCTTTGGACTTCCAGGCGGGTATTTGGCCGCGCTGCTACACGAATCCCAGCCGACGCCGAGTGGGACAGCGAAGGATTGCGCATCGAGATGGTCCTCTAACGACTGGATTCTCAGAAGTCAAACCCGCCGTTGATATCTATTAGAACCGTTGGAACGGTGCAAGGATCTCTGCTCCGGCAAAAATTGCCAGGGCTGCGCCCAGTGCGAGGAAGACCCCGTATGGTATCTGCTGATGGCGGCTCATCCGCTTGGTGGTAATTAGAACGATTCCAACAATCGCTCCGATCAGGTTTGCAGAGAAAAATCCCAGGATCACATAACCAAATCCGAGCCAGCCAAGACCAAGGCCAAGCAACGGAGCAAGCCTCACATCACCAAAGCCAAGAGCCCGCGGACTAACCGCATTGATGATGAAATAGACAACAAACCAGGCAGCTGCACTAATAACGGCCACAAAAAGGTTGTGCCAACGGCCATCCAGGATTGCCGCCAGAAGCAATAGTCCAAACACCGTGACAATGCTCGGATAAACGATTCGTTTAGGAAGCACCAGATGCTCAAGGTCGATCAAAGCAAGGGCAAGTAAGCTCGCCAACATCACGAAATAAGCCGGAAGATCCCAGTGGAACCCGATCCGAGCGGCCGCACCAGCGAAGACGACGCCACCCGCCAACTCGACGAGTGGATAGCGAACGGAAATCGGCGAATTGCAGTTCCTGCACCTGCCCCGCAAAATGAGCCATGAGACCACCGGCACGTTATCGCGATCCTGAATCCGCAGCCCGCATGAGGTGCATGCTGAGTGGGGAGATACTACCGAAAGCTGCCGAGGCACACGATAAATCACGACATTCAAGAAAGACCCAATAGCGAGCCCGAGCAACGCGCAAAGACCGATTAGCAGACCAGTCACGGAACGCGACTACCTGTCGGCAAGCGAGGCGATTCAGCAATCGACATATGCGCGCCGATAGTTGGGGTAGATGCAACAACATGACCTCGCACGACTGTGCGAAGGTCAATGACTTTGGTGTCGCCGGCGATGATATTAGAGCATTCTGAAACAGACATATTTACAATACCTTACCTTCGGACGTCACTTCCCTGAAAATTGTCCCACGGGAATCTCGTGTTTGCCATCCATTCTCGGCTTTAGCCGCAGAACCCACGACAGAGGGCTGCTCCGGTGTGAATCAACATCATCGACGAAGAGATAGCCTGACCGAAGCATATGTCGAAATTCGCAGCCCGGCCCTGTACCGGCATGAAAGCTCTTTTCTTGAAAGCAATGCATGCATGAAAAATCCGACGCTAAATTAACCGTCACTCCAATGTCAAACAACTCCTATTTTCCAAAACAAGTCATCTCTTGAGTCTGCAATTCAAGTCACACCGAACCAACCTGCCCTCGTCAATGCCAACTTATGGGGAACTATTCGGCTACAGCAACAGCCGGAGACACCAAGTCGCCTAGGTCGAATATCTAATCGAGCCCACAATCTATCATTTCAGATCTCTTGGCATCGGCGTGTTAGGCACTGCCAAAGGTACCGAAGATCTAAACCTTTAGGAGCCAACCTCATTTCCCATTTTTCGCGGGTTGGCCGGTCCTAAGCGCATGTGCACGCGTGAGTGAAAGGATCTCCTCGCCAAAGCTCGCCACCTTCGCGGCGCCGATGCCTTTAATCTTTAGAAGTGCAGCCTCGTCAACTGGAACTTTCTCGGCAATCTCCTCCAGCTGAGAGTTGTGAGCGATGAAGTATGGGGGGATACCACCCGCCAATGCACGGGAACCACGCCAAGCCTTGAGCGCGTCGAAAAGATTACCCTGTATAAGCACCTTGCCAATACCATCAGCACCATCTACGGGAGAATCGCCTGTCTCAACAAAATCAGGCGTCTCTCTAGCAAGATTGTCGGATGCGCTTCTCAGCACCTCGTCCAGCTCGAAAATCCGGGGGTGGAGCCGAAGCGCCATGGCATTCATGCCGCTGATATACAAACCGTCAAGACTTCGTAAACGTGAGAGCGCAACGTAGCCCATGCCTGGAGTGAAAGAGCGGCTCAGGTCTATTTCTGCGGCATCGATACTCATTCCCTGACTCTTGTGAATGGTGATGGCCCAAGCCAGCCTCAGGGGCAGTTGGGTTACCTCCGCACGCACTTTGTCATCCTCGATATTCTGCCAGGAATAAGGACTCACTGTTATCGTCCTGCCGCCATCGCTAAGCGCCACGATTGGACGGCCATCTTCAAAACGGACTACCCGTCCACGACTCCCGTTGACAAAAGATTTGGAAGGATCGTTTGCTACAAACATGACTTCCGCACCTACCTTGAGGTCCAACATCTGAGGTGCAAGAATGCGTTTGCTGAGCTGGTCAACCGCGGGTGCGGGTCCTTTGCTTCGCATCTCAAAGCGCTCGAGGGGTCCTTCAAGCATTGCCAACCGCTGTTGATTTATGGAGTCGACGTTGACATTGTGGGAGTAGAGGCGGGTGACCTCTACTCCTTCTGGGGGTCGGAGGTGGAGACGGCCGTTAATAAGCGCCAGATATTCGTCATGCAAGTCACCCTTTCGCATCGCTTCAAGCACTTCCAATAATCCGTCCCGTCTCTGGCGATGCTGCTCATCCAGGTAGCAGACCAACGGGTCAAGTTCCTTCCAGGCTGCCGAGTAATGGGCAAACTCCTGCTTGGTCGCATCCCGCGCCACAGGCGGGAGCTGAAACATATCGCCAACGAATACAACCTGCAGACCACCAAAGGGCCTGGTATCTTCGCGAAAAGCTCTTGAAAGGAAATCAAGCAGATCCAGAAACCATCCCGGCAGCATAGAAATCTCGTCAATGACTAGAACATCGGCGGCCTGGTATCGCGACACCAGTTGGCTACGCTTTGAAAGCGCTGCAAGATCTTTCGCCCCAAGTGTCTCCCGGATTCCAATACCTGACCAGGAATGAATCGTGGTTCCGCCAATGTGCGTTGCTGCAATACCTGTCGAGGCGGTAACTGCAACTCTCAGCCCACGTGCTTCCGCCTTACTGACGAACTTGCCAAGCACATACGACTTGCCCGACCCAGGAGCGCCCGTAAGAAAGACCGAACTATTCGACATCATAACTGTCATTGCCTGCGACTGTCTCATAGTAGGCACTCTACCGTTCTCGGGAACCCACGAAACTTCGAAAGCCGCCTCTAAGGCCAGGAGAAGAAAAATCGGCACATCCTCCACGCTGTTAATCACGTGACTTACCGATCATCCCAAACAAACTAGAGCAGTTCACAGAGGTCAGACGTGCGAAATATGGTCACCATAAGCGGTCTAGCCCCTAGCGCTTTAAAGTGCCCACAGAACTGTGCGAATCAGGCTTTCGAAGGTGGTTCAAAGTCCCTTCGCACAATCACACAGTAATTCTTAAAATGCTTTGACGGGGCTCGAATAGGAAGTACAATGCAATATGGTCCTACACTAAGACCATATAACCCCAGGGTCATTTGGGGCTTTCTGGGGGTTACTACAGGGGGTATTTCAATGACACATCTGCATGTTAAGAATAAACATCACACTGGGCGCAGTCTTGAAGCCACGGAGGGACACCCACCAAGAAATCTCCGCAAACAGGACCGTTATCGAGCTTTGCTAGTTCTTTTGTCAGCAACATCTCTTGGACTGGCCGCGTGTGGCTCGAACTCAGCCACAACTGCAGCTTCGACAACTGCTGCACCAACTTCGACTACTTTGACTACTTCAACTTCCTCAGGTAGTGGTGCCAATCCCAATTATGTCAAGTTCACTCAGGTCCCAATTCCTCCGACCCTCAGCGTTGATTTTCTGGCAATCGACCAAACTACGCACCGTCTCTACGACACTAACAGAACCGACAGCGGCGTTGACGTGTTCGATATTACTACGCCTCATGCAAAGTTCTTAGGCACAATCTCGCTGGCCGCACCACCAAATGGAATAGTGTTCGCACCTGACTTGAACGAATTGGCGGTCGGTCTGAAAAATAGTTCGATGGCCATAATTGACGTCTCGTCCACGAAGTCAATTGGCAAGGTAGTAGCATCGGTTCCAACCGGCGGAAAGGCTCGAACCGATGGCGTGGCCTATGACCCCAAGGACAAACTTTTTATTGGAGTGAACGGTGACGATGGGTTCGTTTCATTAGTTTCTGCGTCGACAAACAAGGTTGTCCATAAAGTCACCCTAGATAAAGGACTCGAGATTCCCGCATTCGATACCGCTGATGGAATGTTCTATGTTGACGGCTCCGGCAAGAACCTGGTCTATGAGGTCAATCCGGTTACTGGAACACTGGTGAAAAGTTATCCAGTTGGCGTTCCGAAATGTGATCCTCACGGAATTTCTATAAATCCAACCACAAATCAGGCTTTGATGGTCTGTGGAGACGCAAACTTTACGGTCCTTTGGAATATGGCCACGCACTCAGTAATTAAGACATTCGACCAGATAGGCAAGGGCGACGCCGTCGTTTATGATGCCAAGGTTAATCGATGGTTTGTCGGCGCTAAGCATTATTCATTCGGTGCACGAATTGGAATATTCAGTGCCAATCCCGCAGAATTCTTGCGTGCAATAGTGACTACCAAAGCGGAAGATGCTAATCCCACTGCCTATGACGAGACAAACAATATCGTTTATACAGTGAATCGCCAGGCAGGCGGACTGATGAGTTTTCCTTTGCCTGCATAGGTAGATGACACCAGCTCGCATCCATCCTTAAAGCAATTCATCAATTTGATTGATGCATGGTTTGCCTTCGGTTAGAGATGCGAGCTGGTTTCCGAATCTTAGTCAACGTTGCCTGTATAACTCCTCGCCTGTGCCAGGCCGCGCCTTTGGTAAAATGATTTCCAATTTTGGAGAATGATTCCGGACAACCACAAATAGCCGCAGGTAGCCAAATCGTTCGCACCAGAGCCAGCACATAATATTTTGATACCGCTAAAACTCTCATTCCAATGAATGGCGTGGTCAATCCCCTTGAAATCGCCCATACTTTGACTGCAAAACATGAGAGTTTCTGCGTTACACGCCCTCGCAATCCTTGTGGGGGGCCCGTTGACTAGTCCTCGCTACTGTCGAAGCTTCCTCTGAAATCTTTCCGATCTGCTGTGGTGACGGGCGCCTGTTGAGTGCCCGGTAAGAGTAGGCAGTGAGAGCGAAGGTGCGGTGCTTCTCTCCAGTCACCGCCACTCCGTGACTCCGTGACTTGACGGTGCTAGCCCATCTCGCAGATTATCCCTAAATTGTCTTAGTTGTACTGGGATTCAGGAAGTTCCAACCTACATTATTG
>JAJYDM010000101.1 GCA_021777475.1 Actinomycetes bacterium
AGATCTCGCAAGTGAGGTCGGAGAATCTCGCGATTTTGGCGCAGTTTGTGTAGGTGCTGCGCTGGGATGAACCTTCCAGTCGTGAATTTAGAGTGGCGGCGATGACCAGGACAGAGAAGTTGTCATAACCTTTGCCCCAGGATGGTGGCTCGTCTAGAATTGGCCTTTGTCCGAATGTTAATACTGTCTTGTCATTGAATTGGGGATTCAGTAATTTTGTCCTCTTATTACTGGTTTTTTGGTGCGGCAATGACTACGATACATACGGCAGAAAAAAATAACGCAGTTCTGGAGATCGGAAAAAAGTGCGGTCACGGAATTGACAGAAACAGTTAGCGGTGGAATACTTTCCTTTTGGTCCTACATTAGGATCTTTTTTACATGACCCTTGATGCAAAGTCGACTGATGTCGCTGGGCAACCCTCTGTAGAGGACCTACGCTCTTTGCGCGGTAGCCTTGATTGGATGCGCCGCAACGGTTTCCTTCTGGAAACTGATGTGCCGGTATCTGGGGATCTTGAGCTGACGGGTATCCAGAAGTACCTCGACGGCGGTCTCCCAATGCTGTTCCACAACGTTACGGGACGTCCTGACTATCAAGTCGTGACTAACCTTTTTGGCAATATCGATGTGCTTGACAAACTGTTTGGGTGGGGCACACCGCAGGAGCGTACCCGCAGGCTTGCCCACGCTCTTACCCACCCAATTCCTCCGGAAATCATGACCGATGGCGCTCCGTGCCAGGAGGAAGTCATTACTGAAGATCTTGACGTCAACAAGTATGTTGTGCCGATTCGTCACACCCATTTGGAGTCGGAGCTGACTGTCGGAAGCGGCAATAGTGTTGTGGTTGGAAAGCACTTCAACGGCGGTACCCACATTGGTTACAACCGAATGAACTTCCGTTGGGGAAATGTAGGAACCTTCCAGGCGAGTCCCGGTTCACACATGTGGCAGGTCATTACAGAGCACTACTACGACGAGGGTGGAATTCCGCTCACCATGTGTTTCGGTCTTCCAATGTCGTCGGTTCTCATGGCTGGTGGCGGCTTTGACTATGTCGTTTTGCCCAAGGGTGGTGATGAGCTTGGCGTGGCCGGTGCGGTTCAGGGCTTCCCTGTGCGTTTGGTAAAGGCCAAGACAGTTGATGCATACGCAGTTGCCGACTGCGAAGTGGTCCTTGAAGGATACCTTATGCCACGGGACAAGCGTTACGAGACAAAGGAATCTGAAGACAACGATACCCAAGGTCGATACCACTTTCACCCAGAGTGGGCTGGATACATGGGTAAGGCATATAAGGCACCTACATTCCACGTAACGGCGATCACTCGCCGCAAGCGTGAGTCAAAGCCAATTATCTTCCCACTCGGCGTACACACTCTTGACGATTCGAACATCGACACCACGGTCAGGGAGTCTGCCATTTTCGAGCTTTGCGAGCGTCTGCAGCCGGGAATCGTTCAGGACGTCAACATTCCTTATTCGATGACCGACTGGGGTGGCTGTATTATCCAGGTAAAGAAGCGGAACAAGATTGAGGAAGGTTGGCAGCGCAACTTCCTTGCGGCTGCCATCTCATGCAGCCAGGGAATGCGTTTGGCTATTGCGGTCGACACCGATATCGACATCTATTCCATGGACGACATAATGTGGGCACTTACCACACGGGTCAACCCTCACACTGACATCCTGAACCCGGTACCCGGCGGTATCGGCCAGACTTTCCAACCTTCGGAGAGAATGACGGCTGGAGGTGGCGAGTGGACTGCAAGCAACACCCGTTTCGAAGGCGGTATGGGAATTGACGCAACGATTCCTTACGGATATGAGAGCGACTTCATGCGGCCTGTCTACCCGGTTGATCGGGTAGACGCAAGCAAGTGGTTCTCTCAGGATCAGATTGCTCTCGCTCAGTCAGTGATGCATGGTTGGGTCCACTCATTGTCGAGAACCGGACGCTGATATGCCTGGATCCGTGGAGCAGAATTCTGCTCCGCTGAGCGGCCTCCGAGCTCTTGACCTCACCGGTGAGCTGGGCTGGCTGCTCGGGCGGATTCTGGCCGATGTTGGTGTTGAGGTTCGAAAGCTTGATCCCCCAGGAGGCGACCCTGGCCGCAACTTGGCTCCGGTAATTGAAGGACCGGCCGGTGCCATTTCTGCGGCATGGGTAGCCTACAACATGGGAAAGAGCAGGCTCGATCTTGATCTCGGCACTTCGGAAGGTCGAGAACTCTTTCTGGATTTAGCTAGCGAAGTGGACTTCGTCTTTGAGAGTGAGGAGCCAGGCATTCTTGATAGCCTTGGCATTGGTTGGTATGAGCTGCACAAGCGCAACCCAGCACTCATTCTCACCTCAGTAACCCCATATGGTCAGGACGGTCCCCTTGCTGGGACACCGGCGTCGGATATGGAATTAATGTCCGCAGGTGGGGCCGTATGGCTCACTGGCGATGCAGATCGTCCACCTGTGCGGATGACCTTGCCCCAGTCGATATGCTGGGCGGGAAGTTATGCCGCCGTGGGGACCATGATCGCACATCACCATCGGCAACTGACCGGCCAAGGACAACACGTGGACATGTCTGCCCAGGCTGGGCTTTTGCCGGCCTTGGTTCATGCACCCAGTTTCTTTGACCTGCTGGGTGAGAATCCGTTGCGTGCCGGTGGTTATCTTGTCGGTCGCAACATAAATGGTGCGGCCATGCGTAACATTTGGCCTTGTCGCGACGGCTATGTTACCTGGGCCATCTATGGTGGTGCGGCAGGGCGCCAATCGAATCGGGGCATGGTCGAGTGGATGGATGACAAAGGCATGGCGCCCGAGTACCTAAAGAACATGGACTGGAGCACCTTCGACGTCGCTACGGTCACGCTTGCGGAGGTCTCTGAGATGGAGTCTGCAATTGCGGCCTTTTTGGAGACCGTGACAAAAGCCGAGTTTCTCCAGCAGGCGGATGTTCGCAGAATGCTCGGCTATGTCGTCTCGACTGCTGCCGATATTGCAGTTGATGAGCAGCTTGCAGCGCGTGAAGTATGGTCGGAGGAGTTTGTTCCAGAGTTGGGACGGCCGCTTCGTTTTCCTGATGGTTGGCTGAGGATCGACGGCTGCCGCCAAGGTGTGGCTTTGCCAGTGTCTGGAGGGGAAAAGTGACCGCTAGTTTGCCAGATCGAAAAGGGCCTTTGTCGGAGGTTCATGTCGTAGAGTTTGGCGGTTACGGTGCAGGCCCTGCGGTCGGAAAGTCGCTTGCTGAGCATGGCGCGGAGGTGATCCGGGTCGAGAGTATGCTTCGTCTGGACGGATTTAGAACCAATTATCCCCCTTATACGGGCAACGTCCCGGGGGTTGAACGTGCGGCGATGTTTGCAATCACCAATGACAATAAGCTGAGCGTGTCGCTGAATTTGAAATCAGACAAGGGTAGGGAGCTTGCAATCCGGCTGATTGAGCGTGCAGAGGTTGTCGTGGAGAACTTCACCCCTGGCGCGATGGACCGTCTTGGGCTTGGTCACGATGCCATGGTGGTCCGCAATCCAAAGTTGGTCACTTTAAGTACCTGTAACCAGGGAAGGACTGGTCCTCAGGCAAATCGCGCAGGCTTTGGCTCTCACCTTACTTCGTTGAGCGGATTTACAGAATTGACCGGTTGGCCGGATCGGCAACCCTCTTTGCTTTGGGGACCTTACATCGATTACATCGCCGTGGCATATGGTGCAGTAGCTGTGTTGGCGGGGCTGGAGCAGGTGCGAAGAACCGGGGTTGGTTGCCACATTGACCTGTCGCAGTACGAGACCGGCGTTCAGTTCATGGCACCCGCTTTGGTGCAATACTTTGCAAGCGGCGAAGTCATGGATCGCCAAGGTAACCGCGATCGGAATGCGGTGCCTCATGGAGTGTTTCCATGCCTGGGTGAACAACGATGGTGTGCCATCAGCGTTCACGATGACGCGGAGTGGTCTCGATTCGCGTCAGAGGTAGGTGAGCCGTGGGCTAAAGAGTCCGAGTTGGCTACTGTCGCTGGTCGTCGTGAACAAGAGGACAGGCTCGAGGAGTTGATCGCTACCTGGACGTCGACTCAGTCGCGTGAGAATTTGGTGGAGCGCATGCGTAAGGCGGGCGTTCACTCGGCACCTGTGAACGATATGGGTGACCTCTATTCCGACCCGCAGCTGGTTTTTCGCAATGCGTTTCAGCGCGTTGATCACCCAGTAATGGGGGTACATGCTGTGCCTGGCCCCCCATATATACTGCCAGAGTCTCCGGGTAAGGTTACTCATGGTGCACCAATGGTTGGTCAGCACAACGAAGCAGTGCTGTGTGGAATCCTTGGATTGTCTACCGCTGAATTTGAGGAGCTCGAGAAGTCTGACGTGCTCGAGTAGCGGGCGACACGATTATTTCAAGGATGCATTTTGGAAGCCCAGCGCAGGGGGTTCTCCCGGATCTTTGGTTGGACTTAATGTTTTCTTCTTTTGCCGGGCCGTTTTGCGCGGCTTAAAAGGGTGCGTGGAGCGGTCAAAGGTACTTGAGGTAGAACACATGTGTAGTCGTCGGATTTGTTGGTTTATGGAAGCCGGAATAAGCTATAGACATGGAAACTGAAGCAAGAAACTCAAATGCGGTCTCATCGGTGGATGGTGATGGATCCCCACGCAAGGCACCTGCACCGAAATGGCAGTTTGCTGACGTGATCGGGGTGGTGGCGGAGACACCAGAAACAACTACATTGCGTCTGGCGCTACCTGAGCCGACTGAATTCACCTCAGGTCAGTACTACAACATCAGAATTCCGGTAGAGGGTAGACCAAGACCAATCCAGCGTGCCTATTCGATCGCTTCGCCACCGTTCCCAAAGTTTGATGTCGTGGAATTTGGGATCAAGGAGATGGAGGGTGGCCTAGTCTCGCCGGTTTTGGCCAAGCAAACCAAGGTAGGCGACAAGCTGGAGGTTCGAGGACCTTATGGCGCCTTTGTCTGGTCAGAGGACAAGGGAGGACCGCTTCTCCTGATTTCTGCTGGTTCCGGGGTTGTTCCGTTCATGTCGATGATCCGCTACGCTAAGGCAAAGGGTTTAGATGTTCCAATGCATTTGCTTTTCTCGTCGAAGTCTGCCGAGTACGTAATTTACAGCGCTGAACTTGATGAGCTTGAAGCCGAGTTGGACTGGCTGACGGTAACCCATACATTTACTCGCGATCCTCAGCATAGCGGTGCCAGGTTTCACCGGAGAATAGACAGGGAAATGGTTGCCGAGCTGTTGGCGGAGTCGGGTGCGAAGCTTGCATATATTTGTGGTCCACCAGAAATGGTTGAGTTGTGCGAGGTTGCGCTGGTGGAGTTAGGCCTGGATCCCGAGAACGTTTATTCGGAGAAATACGACTGATGTCGCCATTCTGGCACGAAACTTCATGCTGGCGCGTGAGAGCGCGGAACTTGTGAAGGCAAGCCGATATAGTTGCCTCTTTTTGAATGCGGCTTCGTAGTTTCTAATTTATTCGTGAGAACGGACCGAGAAAGCCCATGTCACTTCTATGTAGGCATGGGCTTTGGTCATTAGCCCGATACATCCTCAAACATATTGAGTCGATTCTGGTAAAGGTATTAGGGTCCAGACTGCCATTATGAGCTGGAGCTTTAAAGGTTGCAGTTAGGTTTGGTCGAGAGAACGCAGCATTGCTTCCGTCTCGTCCCAGTGTTCAAGACTTGAAATCCACGGACCCGCGAGGAAGCTCATAGGCTGAATCTGAATACCGAGAGTGTCAGCTTTGTAGTCAATCGGTTCAAAGGCCACCAGGAGAACTCGCTTCTCGTCATGTGCGCGCAGCACACCAAGTTTTATGTGGTGCACAGTGTCACCTATCGTTACCAGGATAAGTCCGACTCCGTGGTTGCGTATGTTGGCCCGTGTTCCCCAGCTGGTAATTGCCGCTCGAACTTCCTTATCTGTAGCAGTAATCTGGGCTCGTGACAATAGACAAGCGTGGGGAAAACCATTTGAGTCAATTGTGAGTAACGGAATCACCTGTTCCGGCTTGCCCATTTCCGGTCTTTCGGAAAGATAGGCCGCCACTTCTTCCGGGAGAGTCACTGACATGTTCGAGTTCCTGGAGGGTTCTGTCTGATACCGGCACACCATTTGTTTCGGAAGATCCGGAAGTGTTGCGGCCACTCCGATGAGGGGTGGCTAGCCGACGAAAGTTCCTTTTGGTCCATTGTGTTCCCGTCATGAATTTTCGGGTGAATTTCGGTGCTGTAATTGTGAGGTCTTCCCAAAATCTCTCCGTAATTGCGAACAGTCTGTGATCGATTCTAGACATCCCCAGCGTGGTCTGGAACGTACCTGTGGTCGGTCATTGCCACCTTTTAGATTAGAGGCATGTGAGCCCGGAAATTTGCCAGATTTACGCATCTGGGCTTTCGAGTTACGTGGAAGATTACGGCGGGTGCCGGTCTTGGATTCTCCCAGACTGCGGAATATCAAGCCGTTTAGGGCAACTAATGCTCAAAATCGCAAAATAAACCGCTTAATGGCATTTACTACCTGCTTCTGGCTTCGTATGCTTGTCATAAAAACAATGAGAGTGCGGCAGTGGCTTGTCGCTTTATACGAGAGTGGATTTCATAAACACAGTAACCTGGGCGGCCGAGTGCCGAATAGCTGAGCCAACCAGCTTGATTTGACATATTTGCATCGAATTATCTGGGGCAACTCCCTGGATGATCCGCAGCAG
>JAJYDM010000102.1 GCA_021777475.1 Actinomycetes bacterium
GGGCACTTAACGAAGGATGAATAGGTGCATACATGTTGGTGAATACTTTTCAACACGGATTCGCCTAATAGAGAATCGACAGTCAACCCTCACACGTCCCTACTGAAGGCGCAGTCCCCCGTTGCCCCGAGCAGTCGGAAACGAGCTGACAAGACCTTAGGAATTCCCACTTTCGGCAAACAAGGCGACGGTGGCATCCAATACGCCACCCAGATTATGCACTGTCGCCGTTGTAATCCCACGAACACCAAACTGTTCTAGAGTTCTGGTAGTTACAGGACCAATTGAGACCACCCGAGAAGGCAGGCATCGGGATCCATATCTTGAGATGAAATTGGTAACGGTTGATGACGAAGTGAAGGTGATTGCGTCGCTATTTGCGATCTCCTCCTCAAGAACTTTATCTAACACCGGACTCTCGGTCCTATAGGCCTCTACCACGTCGACCTGCCATCCCATCTTGGTCAACTCCGTTGGGATGACATCTCGGGCCACCTTTGCGCGTGGAAGCAGAATACGCCCAGGACCGGGCGGAAACACGGCAACCAAAGACTCCGCCACAAACTTCGGCGGGACAAGGTCGGCAATGATGTTGAATTGCCCAACCGCTTTGGCTGTTCCATCACCGATGGCCGCCACCTTTACCCCAGCCAAATCTCTCGCATCATTCAAGAACTGGAAAAATCTCTGCACCGCATTTGAGGAAGTAAAGACCAGCCAATCGTAGCCCGATACGTTTCTTGCGGCGTTAGCGAGTGCCTCATAGTCATCGGAAGGTGGGACAATCTCGATTGCCGGAACCGCCAGTACCTGACCCCCAAGCTCTCTGAAACCTCTGATAAGCGTTTGCGCCTGGTCCTTAGCCCTGGTGATCACAATCTTCCTGCCGAGAAGAGGCCGCTTCTCAAACCAGGCCAGGTTCAGACCCGCAACAGCACCGATGACAATGGTGGACGGTGACTCGATGGGAATCTTTCCAAGTTCGCCCAAGGAGGTCATCACCTTAATCTGGTCGCTTCGAGTACCCCAACGAACTGCGGCAACCGGAGTTTCCGAACCTAGGCCGCCCGCCATGAGTTTCTCTGCGATCTCCGAGCGATGTGCAACCCCCATCAGCACCACGATCGTTCCGCCAAGCCTGGCAAGGGACGTCCAGTCAACCTGATCGGTGGCATTTCCGTGTCGGTGACCAGTAACGACTGTAACCGATGTGGAAATCCCGCGATGTGTGACGGGAATACCCGCATATGCGGGAACAGCAATGGCCGAAGATACGCCGGGAACAACCTCAAACGAAACACCAGCCTCCATCAAAGCCTGCGCCTCTTCGCCGCCACGGCCAAACACAAAGGGGTCACCCCCCTTTAATCGCACCACAACCTTGGCACTTGCAGCGCTCTGGATGAGGACGTCGTTAATTTCGTCTTGAGGGATCGGTCGCCCTGGACGCTTCCCAACATCAATCAACTCGGCACCCACTCTGCAATAATCAAGGAGCGAGTCATCTGACAGGTAATCGAAAACGACAACATCAGCGATTGAGAGCAACTCTTTCCCGCGAATCGTCAGCAGCCCTGGGTCTCCTGGTCCGGCACCGACCAGATAAACGGTCCCCGATGCCCCATCATTCATGGTTCCCACCCTCATCGAGCTGATCCAACAATTTCAGTCCGCCTTTGTCTAGGAGTTCCAGACCTAGTCGGGCACCCAATTCATGGGGATCGAAACCGCTACCTTCCACTTGGATGCCAAAAGACGCATTTGGCGACCCGATGAATGCAATCAAATCTATCCTCTTCACCCCCGGGTCGACTGTGGCATAGGCGCCGACAGGGAGGGAGCATCCGCTGCCCAATCGCTCAAGAAAACTGCGCTCCGACTCAACCGCCAACCTTGTGTTTGGATCGTCGATAACAGCCAGGCACGCCTGTAAATCATCGTCTGAGGATCTGCACTCCACCGCCAGCGCACCCTGACCAACCTGAGGAATCATCTCCTCCGGCTCGAATACTTGGGCAATGGCGTCGAGACGTCCAAGCCGCTCGAGCGCTGCATAAGCCACGACAACCGCTCCGTAGCGTTGCGCCATCGCAACCCTGGTGGCAATGTTGCCCCTGAGCGACGTGAACGCAAGATCAGGTCTCATTGACTTGAGCTGCGCCCGCCTTCTCAAGGATCCGGTCGCTATTATTTCACCGGACCGCAACTCGCCAAGGGCCTTCCCAACCAGAGCATCCCGCACGTCACCTCTCTTCGGGAAAGCACCGATAGCCAGTCCCTCCGGAGAAATAGCTGGGAGATCTTTGGCAGAGTGCACGGCTAAATCAGCACGTCCATCCAATAATGCTGCCTGGACCTCTTTGACGAAAACCCCCTGACCGCCCAGCTGATCGAGCGATGACCCCTGGTCTCTGTCTCCGCGGGTACTCACAATGACCAGCTCTGTCTTTCGTCCGAGCTTCGATGCCACGAATCTTGCCTGCCAAAGTGCAAGCTCTGACCCTCGAGTCGCAATTCGTATCGGTGTCATAGATCGAATAGGAAAGAGAGATCCTCCAGCAGGCGCTCCCCCCGCTTGGAGCCTGAGTGTTCTTTGACCTTTACCACCGGTCGGTGGAGCATCTTCTGGACAATGCCGTATGTGAGTGACTCCACAGCCTTCTTCTGGGCTTCCGTCAGCCCCTCCAACCGACCCGAGAACCGGGACAATTCGAGAAGCCTTATTTCCTCGGCAAATGCGTACAGCGAAGCGAGCGTGGATGTTGCTGAACCGGAATTTTTCAGGTCAACGAACTTGCTCGTCTCCGCTTCAATTATCGCCTCCACGAGTCCAGCCTCTTGCTGGCGTGATTCGATCGCGGTCTTTACAAAAGCATTAACTCCATCGAGGTCATAGACGGTCACCCCTTGGGCCGTATCAAGCTGGGGATCCACATTTCTTGGAACTCCCATGTCAGCAATAAACGCTCTGGGAGTCCGCTTGGGATCAAAAAGACTGGCGTCGTCAATATCGAGCAGGTACTTCCTGGTAGAAGTCGCGAGGAACAGTCCATTCAATCCAGGAATGTACGACTTGAAGTCATGGATTGGGATTGCCTCACCATTGATGCGATTAGCCAGGTGAACTGCCCTATCCAAAGTCCGCGAAGTCACAAACACCCTGTACCCGCCCTGAGACAACGCTTCCGCAAGTTTGGATCCAACTTCACCAACACCTACGACCATTACGGTACCGTCACCGTCAAGACCGCAGGTTTCAGAAAAAAGTTCTGCTGCGGCATGCGCCGAGGAGGTGATCCCCCTGGCGATACCGGTTTCGCTTCTTGCCCTCTTGCCCACCTCAAGAGCCTTGCGAAACAGCCCATAGAGTCCAGGGCCGCAAAAACCGGCATTGTGCGAACGAACGAATGCCCTGCGAACCTGCCCAAGAATCTCAGTCTCGCCTATGAGTTCAGACTCCAGCCCTGACGCGACTCGCAAGAGATGTGAAACCGCACCCCGCTCGTAATAAACCTTGGCAATTGATGTCAGCTCTTCGCGGTCCACTTGGAGAGTGCGGGCAAAATTCACCCACATCTCTTCGATTCCGCCATGAAATTTTGTGATTTCCGCGAACACCTCGGTTCGCGCACATGTGCAAAGGAGCACAGCCTCTTCGACACCATCTGCCGAGGAAAAGACCTTCAACCTTTCCAACATGTCTTCTTCGGAAACGAAATAGCGGCCAAAATCGTTAGTAGGCGAATTCGTCCGGTCAATTCCAATGGCTACAAGTGGCATTCATCCAGACTTTCCTCCGCCTGGGACCACTCACCCTGGCGAATATATTCAAAAACTCTGGAATTAAAAACCTTCAACCAATCTAAACCATCCGGGGAATGACCAGAACTCAACGCCTTTGACCTTACCTCTGCTGCGAGTACCAGCAATCTGTCGATGTCTGCCGGCAACATTTCTTCTATCAGTTTACCGATCGCCATGGAAAAACCAGGAACCTTTGGATTAGAGGATACACCCACGCTCAGGCCACCCTTATTCACCACGGCAAGGTTGCTAAAGGTGCTGGCCGCTGAGTCCGACACATTGTTGACCAGGATGCCGCGTTCCATTGCAAGCCTAGACACCTCTAGGTTGACCGCCGTGTCGGAGGTGGCCGCAAACACCAAGTCGCAGCAATTGAGATCTTGCGCATCGAAGCGGCGGTGAAAAAGCGTAAAGTCCCACGATGCCTCCGAGAGAAATGCAGTTATGTCGGAGATTACCTCCGGAGCGACTACCTTCAGGCTCAGGAGATCCGCCGGCAATCCCTTGATCTTCCGCGCAGCAACTTTGCCGCCGCCAACGACAAGAACGTTCGTGCTGGAAAGATCCAATGAGACCAAGTAAGCTGCACCGTCCATGTTCACCTACTAAATCAAAGAGTGACTTCTCATCTTATTGAGTCAGAGAATTCTTTGTCCTAAAGCTGTGCATGTGCCGTCGGTCCTCAACAGACAGGTCCCACAAGCAGCGGATTGTCCATTTCGATGTTATGGCGACTAATAGATGCAGAAAAACTCAAACCGAGACAGCATGCCTATTGTCGTAAAAGCGCCACCCAAAGCGAAAGAAACTAATCTGCGTCGCCTCTGTCGGCACTTTGGCTGGCTCCTTGTCCAATCGGTGAATCTGATAGAGCTCCAAAGACGACGCCTTGCCAGAATGTCAATGCTTGAACAGTTCGGCAGTTATCTCCGCCGAACGTTCTCTTGCACTTGCGATTGCACGCGCAACCGCCGACCTGATTGCGCTCTCCTCAAGTTGAGCCACTGCCGCCGCCGTTGTACCTCCAGGTGAGGTCACGTTCTGTCTCAATTCTGTTGGCGACAGAGAACTGTCAGATAGCATTGCCCCCGCGCCATGGATGGTCTGGTTGACTAACTCTTTAGCCAAATCCCAACTAAGGCCTTCCCTAACCGCCGATTCAATCATCGCCTCCGCCAACAGGAAGACGTATGCGGGGCCGGAGCCCGAAACAGCGGTAACAGCATCTATCTGTGTCTCTTTGACCACAACAACTTTGCCCACGGCGGACATCAGGGACTTTGCCCACTCGATGTCCTTTGAACCCACATAGCGTCCACCGCATAGTGCTGTCATTCCAAGTCCCAGCATCGATGGAGTGTTCGGCATGGCCCGAATTACTGGGGGCCTTCCTCCAAGCCATACCTCAAGCGCCGCTGTGGACACTCCGGCGACGATTGTCAGAACCTTTTGCTTTTGGTCATCTCCGAGTGAAGTCGCTATCCTTTCGACATCACCAGGCTTGACCGCTAAGAGGGTTGAGGAGGCAGGAATCGGCTTGGCCGATACGACACTCGCCGGAAACCGCTTTTGCAACTCCACTCTAAGTGGTTCTGAGACCTCCACGATTCCCAGTGAATCAGCCTTCACCGCACCCGCTGATACTATCCCGTGGGCTAGAGCCTGGCCCATTTTTCCGCCGCCAATAATCATGAGATCGAGCACGTCATAAATAGTACCCCATAAGGCTGGCGCGGTCGCCTGTGAGAAATTGCATCGGCACTAAAAAGGTATTGGCTCTGGCATTCTAGAATTTCTGCTTCCCCGACCCGAAATGTTTCTAGAACATTGCCAGAACCAACAGAGAAAAATTACGCTACCTCAGGGGGGTTCGTCAATAGGAAATCCAACAAAAATCAAGAAAATTTTTTATCTCGATTCGCAATGGTCTCACGCAAGAAAAAACGGGGCCTCCATCAGCTCCAGAATTTGCCCACACCCGGCCGTTGTAATCTAATCCCTCTAAATGGTTCCCACCGTTACCCACATTCAAGCAACTCTTTTGCAGTCAAACCTATGAGCACCTCCTGTAGCCGGAGCGCCGTATCCCGCCATCTATAGCCAATAGATAAGGAACTGGCGGCCATCTTTAGCGACTCCGCCAGAGAGGGATCCTCCAGCACCCTGGTGAGATACCGGGCGAACTCGTCCGCGGTGCGGTTGGTCGCCAGATAACCACTTTTCCCGTGTACCACGAGAGTTTTGAGGCCACCGACATCTGAAGCAACTACTGGTACACCGCAAGCGGCCGCTTCAAGTGCAACGAGCCCGAACGATTCCGTTCGCGATGGAACCAATCCGACGTCTGCGGCCCTATAAAAACTCGAAAGGACTTCGTGCGGCTGGGGCTCAAAGAAGTGAACCCTGTCGGTGAGTCTCTCCCGCGCGACAACTCTCTTTATCTTGGCGATCTCTTCATCGCCAAATGGTCCCGACGGGCCGCCGACCATGACCAGAAAAGTATCTGGGACTCTTCTTGCGATCCTCGCGAATGCCTCAACAGCGATGTCGGCACCCTTGAGGGGCTGGATACGACCCACGAAAAGGATCATCCTTCCAACTGTGGGAAGTCCAATTGCCGTCCTTGCCATTGCACGGTCCCCGGGACTGAAGAACGCATGGTCAACACCCAACGGAACGATCGAAATTCTCGAACGATCAAGGCCGTACAGACTGGATATCTCCAGCGCCTCGACTTCGCATGAGGAAAGCACCTGGTCAGAGCAGTAGATAATTCTGGATTCCTCCTCAATGCGGAGTCCCTCAGAAATATCATCGTCGGGAACAGCCCTATCCTTAGA
>JAJYDM010000103.1 GCA_021777475.1 Actinomycetes bacterium
TCATTCAAGGCGCGGGAGGTGACCGCTACGGCAAGATCAATGCTTGAAACCTCAGCAAGCGATCCCTGCCACTTCGCAAATGGTGAGGACCAAACTTGGCCAAGAGGAATAGCGACATCTGTATATTTCACTTAACTGCACCTTTCATTTTCCACAGCTCCCGACGGATCTTCCATGCAACCGGCGATAGCTACTTTTCATTGTGCTCGGGCAGTCGCCCGGTAAATCTATGGCGAGGCGAAGAGTTTGACCTGTGGCAAATACCAAGCGCAAGTGATGACGTGTTCATGCGTTGCCTTGCGCTTCATCTTTTGGTACGGGCCAGTGCTGGTTAGGCCGGTGGATATCTGCTTCGCAGGCCTTTAGATACATATTTCGCACCTACGCTACTTCCCCTTTGCAGAGAGAGCCTTGGCGGCTCTCTCTGCAAAACTCTTGCGCAGTTCGATCTTTTGCAGCTTGCCGGCACCGGTGCGGGGCAGCGAAGCCTCAAAATAGATATAAACAGGGACCTTGTATTTGGCCATTCGTGTCGAAAGGAAGCTTCGAATCTCATCCTCGGTGAGTCCATCAGGCTTCTTAGGGCTGATGAACGCGGCGCCAACTTCGCCCCATCTCTGGTCGGGTACCCCGATCACGGCACATTCAGCGACCCCAGGATGGGAAAAAATAACCGCCTCCACCTCTGCGGGGTAGACGTTCTCTCCACCGGAAATATACATATCCTTGCTTCGGTCGATGATATACAAATACCCCTCACCGTCGCGGCGTGCGATGTCGCCGGTGTGCAACCAGCTGCCGTCGCTAAACGACGAATTCGTCGCGGCCTGGTTGTTCCAGTATCCGGGGGTCACATTGGGCCCATTGACGATGATCTCACCTGGTTCATCCACCTCAGTTTCCGACATGTCGGGGCGGACTATGCGCAGATCAACAAAAAAGCATGGAGTCCCTGCGGACCCCACCTTCGAGGCGCTCTTCTCCGGAACCAGCAGCGTGACACCTGGTGATGTTTCAGTCATGCCGTAGGCCTGGACAAAGACTAACCCGCGATTTTGATAGTCGACAATGAGCGATTCAGGTATAGGCGCGCCGCCAGACATCAAAGAGCGTAACGAGGAGAGATCGGCTGTTTCCCAGCGGGAGGACTGAAGCAGATCGGCATACATTCGCGTCACGCCAAACATCCAGGTAACTTTGTGTTTTTCTATGAGGTCAAAGCACTGGTCCACGTTCCAGGATGGCATTATGACCGCTGTTCCTCCACGCATGAATGTTGTGAGAAACATTTGATCGAGGGCGGCAACGTGAAACAGCGGTGCGCCGATCAAAGCGACCTCGTCATTTCCCAAAGGCAGGTCGAGCAGAACATTGAAGCAGTTCCAGTGAAGGTTGCCGTGAGTTAGGACTGCCCCCTTTGGACGTCCGGTGGTGCCTGAAGTGTAGAGAATCATAGCTGGATCATCCAGACCAACCCGAACATCCAACCTCTCTGGAGCGCCCGAATTAAGAAACTCTTCGAAACTCGGTTCATTCGGATTGGATGCGGCCAGGGCGATGCGCTTTCCGGCAAAGTCCTGGAGTTCAGATACGATGTCTTGGTTTTCCGGACCATAAATGAGAACTTTGGGTCCCGCGTCGCTAAGCATATATTCAATCTCAGGTGCAGCAAGGCGACTATTCAGTGGAACAAATATGCCCCCTAGGAGATGGGTGGCAAACAGCGTCTCGATTAGGGCCGGATGATTAGGGCCAAGGTAGGCGACCCGATCGTACCGGGTGACTCCAGCTTGTAACAAGGCGCTTCCAAGCCTTGTTGCCCGGTCGAATATATCCGCATACGTCCAGCTCTTATCTTGGTAGACGATTGCTTTTGCATCGGGTGACCTACGCAATCTACGAGCAGGCCACGACCCCACTCCCTGGTTCAACATGATTAACGTCCCCCGTTTCCCATCCTCATTTGATCAAGTCCCTTCCGATGATCTCTTTCATGATTTCGGTGGTTCCCCCATAGATCGTCTGTACACGCCCATCCACGAAAGCCCTGGCTATCGGATACTCGCGCATGTACCCGTATCCGCCGTGCAGCTGAAGGCAACGGTTAGTGACTCGCTGTTGCAGCTCGGTTGCCCACCACTTGGCCTTGGCCGCATCGACCGCGGATAACTCGCCATTATTTAGTGATAAGACCGCTTGCTGTAGAAAGGCGCGGGTCACGTCGATCTCAGTCGACATTTCCGCCAACGCAAACTTGGTGTTCTGGAACTCGGCAAGCAATTGCCCGAAAGCCTTGCGTTCCTTTACGTATTCCAAAGTCCAACCCAAAGCAGCTTCAGCTGCCGCTAAGCCGTAATAGGCGATGGACATCCTTTCCAGGGGAAGGTGGTCGCGCAAGTGGGCGAGCGCATTGCCCTCCTCTCCCAGAAGGTTTTCGCCTGGAATTGCCACCTCATCAAAAAAGAGTTCAGCCACGTTCTCGGCCCGCTGACCGAGCTTATCGAGAGCCTTTCCTTGCTGAAATCCTGGCATTCCACGCTCAACGACGAATAGGGTAAACCCACGACTGTCGCCCTTGGGGTTGGACCGGGCCACCACGATCACGATGTCGGCATGGGACCCATTTGTTATGAAGGTCTTGCTTCCATTGAGACGCCATGAGGAGCCATCGCGTACAGCTGAGGTTGTTATGCCGCGCAGATCGCTACCAGCCCCGGGCTCTGTCATGGCAATCGCACCGGTGATCTGCCCAGATGCCAACCCCGGAAGCCAGCGTTGCTTTTGCTCGGTAGTTGCGAGATCGAGTAGGTACGGTAAGACGAGATCGTCCACCAGCCCCATGCCGGCATTGAGCGAAGCGGCCCCTTCTTTGGCCAGTTCTTCGGAAACCACGCATCTAAATCGGTAATCGGCTACTCCGGCGCCCCCGTATTGCTCGGGCACCCTGAGGCCGATTAGACCCTGGGTACCGGCGATAGGCCACAGACGGGAGTCGATGTGGCCGTCCTCCTCCCACGCTCCCATATTGGGCGCAACCTCGCGTTTGATGAACTCGCGCACCGAAGTGCGGAACTCTTCGTGTATCGGTTCGAAGAATTGGCTTTCCATGGCTTCAGGCGTAGTGGCGATAGATTACCTGGGCGACGCAGGCAGGCTTTTCAGAGCCGTCTATCTCGATGGTGAAGTTCATGTTCATTTGAACTCCGTTTCCCTTGACATCTTCGACCGAAGTCACATATGCCTGCAGCCTCACCTTTGAGCCGACTAAAACTGGACTTGGAAAGCGGACCTTTTCCATGCCGTAATTGATGCTCATTGTCACTCCCTGGATGTCAAGAAGTTCTTCGAAGAGGGGAATCATTAACGAAAGCGTCAAATAACCATGTGCAATCGGGCCGCCAAATGGACCGAGCTTGGCCCGCTCGGGATCCACGTGGATCCATTGGTGATCGTCGGTGGCGTCAGCAAAGGTGTTAACGCGGGCTTGAGTCACTTCAAGCCAATCGCTCACACCCAGATCACGGCCGGACAGCATACGCAGTTCGTCAAGCCCAGTTACCGAGATTGCCATACTTGGTTCCTTTCTACTACTAACACGGTGCAACCTTTATGACAATCCCAAAACCCTTGCGGCATTGGCTTTAAGGATCTTCGGCCGCACTTCAGGCTTTATCTCAAGTTGATCGAATGCATCGATCCAGTTGTTCGGATCGATGAATGGAAAATCTGAACCGAAAAGGACTTTGTCCTGGATCAAGGTGTTGGCGTAGTGCACAAGTTGCGGTGGAAAATACTTGGGTGACCAGCCAGACAAATCGATGAAAACATTGGCTTTATGAGTTGCAATTGAGAGGGCCTCGTCCTGCCAAGGAAATGAAGGGTGAGCAAGGATAATGGTGATTCCAGGAAAATCAACCGCTACGTCGTCGATTAGCATGGGATTGGAGTAGCTGAGACGAATGCCTCCTCCACCAGGCAACCCGGCGCCAATGCCGGTCTGTCCAGTGTGGAACAACGCTGGAACGCGGAGCTCTTCGATGGCCTCGTAAAGCTCATAGGCAATGCGGTCATTTGGCGCAAAGCCCTGAACGCTTGGATGAAACTTGAAACCCTTGATACCGTGGTTAGTCACCAGCTCTATGGCTTCATGAACTCCCGCCTTGCCTTTCCACGGATCGATACTGGCAAAGGGAATCAATACGTCAGGATGCTTCGCACAATTCTCTGCTATCTCGATATTGGAGATTCGGGGTACTCCCGTCGCGTTTTCCGCATCGACTGTGAAGATCACCACGGCCATGTTGATGCTTCTGTAATAGCTGGCGATCTCGTCGATGGTTGGGGGTGGGTTTCCATCAGCCTTGAAATACTTTGCTGAGGCCTCGATAAGTTCGTTGCTCAGCGCGCGATGGCCATCATTTGAGACCTGAACGTGAGCATGAATATCTATAGCCACAATGGCGTCTAGGTCGATTGTCATGGATTCTCAAGCGCCCGGCGCCTTGGGCATCGCAATGCCGTAGGTTTGAAGGTCTCCTTGATGCTGGGAGAACCATGGCCCAATTTCATCTGCACTCCAGCCACCATCTGAGAATCCACTTGCAGTTTCTGTAGGATGCGACCAAATGGATAGTTTGTCGCCTCCAATGCCTATCGCTTGACCTGTGATGCCGGCCGATGCGTCGGAGGCAAGAAATGCGATTAAGCCGGTCACGTCATCCACCGTTCCCATTCCTTCGTCCTTGCGCACCCATTCAGGAAGCGGTGCTCCGGTACGTTCCGATTCTTCGATGATCGGCGCAAATGCCGGGATGGTCTTGGTCATCTCCGTTGCGGCAACCGGTACAACCGCATTGACGGTAATGTTGGCTTTCGCGAGTTCCAAAGCCCAAGTCCGGGCAAAGGCAACTATTCCGGCCTTGGCTGCCGAATAGTTGGTCTGGCCGAAGTTGCCCCTCTGGCCGGCTGGAGATGAGATCAGGATGAGACGACCACCGTTCCCCTGTTCGCGCATCTGTATGGTGGCGGCGCGAGCGCAGGTAAAGGTTCCACGCAGGTGGACTTTGATGACAGCGTCGAAGTCGTCGTCGGACATCTTCCAAAGCACACGATCCCGCAATATTCCTGCATTTGTTATCATCACGTCAAGATGTCCGAATGATTCAACTGCTTTGGAAACCAGCATTTCGGCCGAGTCTGTATCGCCAATGGCCGCCACCAGAGAGACCGCCTGTCCCCCAGCTGAAACGATCTCGCCTACAGCTGCATCTGCAGAACGGGAATCCACATCATTTATGACCACCGATGCGCCCGATTTGGCCAAGGCTTTGGCGTATGCAAGGCCAAGGCCGCGTCCGCTTCCGGTAATTACAGCAACTTTGCCAGATAAATCCATTCGGGTCCCCTTTGATTTCTGTATTTCTATATTAGGCGTTCTGTGTATGCTCGTCAATTTTTTGCCGAGAATGTCGGTCGCACGGGGCCAGATAGGGTTAGTTGAGATGCGATGCGCCAATATCTGGCACGCCATATCTGTTCGCTCCTAAGTTGGTGGAGGTCTCAAGCGAGGTTGTTCTCCGTAGACCCCTCCCTTGCAAAGCGCGAATAATTCCGTTGTAAACTGAGTGCATGCAAAATGAGGGCGTCATCAGAGCTGAGGCAAACCAAGAGTCCGTCACCTTTCGAAGACCCCAATCCGTCATGTTGAGTTTTCTCGGGCAATATCTAAGAGATAGTTCCTCTGCAATTTGTTCCGGAAGCATTATTGCCATTTTCGCGCGTTTGGGAATCTCGGAAGATGCCGTCAGGAGCACCCTTACGCGGATGGTGCGGCGCGAGTTATTGATACGCCACAAGCGTGGAAGAAAGATGTATTTTGGGGTGACAGAACGCGGAGAGCGTATATTGAACGATGGTTACAATCGGGTTTGGGAGTCAGGCGCGGTAAATTGGGATTGGGATGAAACCTGGACATTAGTCGGTTTTTCCCTTCCTAATGACTGTCGTCGTGAGCGCCATGACTTGCGCTCCAGCCTCATATGGGCAGGTTTCGGGCTTCTCCAACCAGGCCTTTGGGTCGCTCCAGGCAAGGTTCAAGTTGCCGATATGGTTGCAGACTTGGGGTTGTCCGACTTTGTAACTGTCATGATTGCCAGACCGGACACGCCAACCGATTCGGCTGAAATTGTCAATCGGGCATTCAATCTGGATACGATCGCCACTGGTTATCATAACTTTCTAAACAACTGGGATTCTCCCAACCCCTGGCACGACTGGCCTGATGATTTGGCTCGACAACTCATTATCCATACGGACTGGCTTCAGTTGGTGCGCCAGAATCCTCGTCTGCCTGCCGCCTACCTTCCTGCGGACTGGCCGGCATTTCGGGCTGAACATGTATTTCAGACGCTGGCAAAGAAGTTCGAATTGGAAGGTGAATCAATTGCTGCATCGCTTTTTGACCTGATTGAGCTTTAACGTTCGCACTATCGGAT
>JAJYDM010000104.1 GCA_021777475.1 Actinomycetes bacterium
TTCAAGGAATGCCCACCCATCGAGCCGTAGAACGTAGCGTCACCAAAGGAGAAGATTCCCCCGTCCGATGCCACCTCCCAGTAACCCTTGCCATCCGGTGTTGTGGCAATACCGACAATCGGCTTGTTCAAGGAATGCCCACCCATCGAGCCGTAGAACGTAGCGTCACCAAAGGAGAAGATTCCCCCGTCCGATGCCACCTCCCAGTAACCTGCATTGCTGGAGCGAGGAATAACCGTGCTGGCGACTGGCGAAAACTCAATCAGCGGAACCACCCAGGAATTGTTTGAAGATGAAGTATCGGCATACTGGCCAGTTGCAAAGAAAAGCGGATTGAGATTTTGTTCAGAAGTCGACTGCGATAGGTCGAACCCAACCGGACCAAAATAGTCCCCCCAGCGCAAAGAGGTTCCGGTCGTCGAGTAGGCATATGGCGCAGAACCTAGGTCAATAGAACTAAGAATCTCACGGTATCCTGTGGAGCTGGGTGTGATCTTGTAACTATAAATCGATGGGGCCAACGTTGCTGATGAGACTGTTACTGTGCCGACAAAGGAGCTGTAAAGCCCGTCAACAGAAGTGACACTTGGATAACCTGTCGAATATCCAGATACTTCAATTGGCATCACGATTGCACCGTTTGGGGTCACCTTCGCTACATAACCACAGGCGAATTTGATCCCTCCCTGGATACAGTCAGTATTGCCGGAAAAGACCGGGTACTGGCCGCTGCCGTAAGTGCCCTCTGCCACCTGAAATCTGTTGTCGTCGCCATCCAATGGCACGCCTCCCCCATTTTGTAGACTCGTGGGCGACGAGATGGTAATTGTTGGGCCGGTTGGATTGGCTCCGTCCAACGTCTGATAAAACGGAACCGAGTTTGGAAACTGCGAAACTAGGTTGAATGTGGGGCCCGAGCCAGTCACCTCCCAATAAAAGGCGCTGCTGGTGTCATTAGCCCAAACATAAAGCGCGTTTCCGATATGTGTCGACAACCCTGCCGACACCGCCCAAGGCTGGGAAGCAACCCTGTACCAGTCAACCGTCGACACCGGAATGGGCGGATCAACGTTTCCTCCGGCCTGCAACACAAAAAGTGAGACCGGAGGGGAACTGGATCCACTAACGAGTTGATCCTTGGGCAGGACTGCCAGTGTGGACTGCGCAACATACTGGGTAACTTGACCTGCCTCAAAGTAGAAGTCTGACCATCCAATTGCGACTTTATCCCCCGTCACTGCAATCTTTGGCTGGTCGTGAAGAACCTGAGTAGAGTAATCAAGCTGATAAGTATTGACTACCGGCGAAACCGAATCAGTCAGAACAGCTAGAGAAACGCTAGCAAACACTGCTCCGTTACAACTGGCAATACTTATCGAACAATAATCGAGGACGCTCAAAAAGTACCGCCTCGTTGTCGGATCAAACACGACAGAAGGATCGGTGAACGCAGCAGGTTCACCAAGATTGAACAACTGGCTCATCGTCTCACTCACGGTCATTGATGGGTTCGATCTGGAGCTGATCACAACAGTTTCATTAGTAGCAATAAGGGATGTAGCATTTCCAAGTGCCAAAATTGGATCAGGCGGACTGATCGATCCAACCGAACCCATCAATTGTGAAGCATTGGAAACCTTCGCCGAGTTGAAAAGGACATTAAATCCTGTGCCAACCATCCCGAGAGATCCTGGTGCAGTTGTCAACGGGATCTGAGGGGACACTGACATTTCAGCTTGAGTCTTGCGCACGTTCTCCGACGGAGATACCGCGACAGGGCCATCAATTAACCCGTGATGAACAAGCGTCGGAGAGGAAAGGCCCACCGTCGGCCCAGAAGGGGCCGCAAATGCCGCGTAACCCGGCACCAGCACGACTCCAAAGAGTGTGAGACCTCCCAAAAATCCTCGCACCATGTTCCACCGTTTAAACTCCTGCCCGTCAACTCTCCATCTCGTATCGTTCAACTAAGACTCCTCAAGGTAACTCTGGATGACACAATCGACTTCACAAGGATAGATCAAAGCGCAGCTGCTCTTGTATGCAAGGATCCGCGATCACAACACAACCCCCACCAACCTCCTAAAATCGCGCCGAACATGAAAGCGCCAACCTGAGCGATTCCATCCTCTGTTGCCATCCGGCAAATAGCGATGCAGAGATTTGGCCAAATGGACTGTAGAACTGGATATGCAAATACCTGACTTGGCCCTAAAGGTACCGTTTTCGCTTGAACAAGGCGTGCGGTCCGTCAATTCGGTCGATGAAAAGTTTCCCAGACAGATGATCAATTTCGTGGAGAAGTCCCCGGGCCTCAAATGCGTCGCTCTCAATAATTATCTCGTTTCCGCTGATATCGATTCCCATCACAACCACCTGGGAGGCTCTGCGCACGTCCCCTGTCAAATCGGGAACACTCATGCATCCCTCGCGGAGCACCTCCGTATGAGAGGCAGAGACTACCTCTGGATTGAACATGACTATCAAGCCATGACAAATGTTCGTCTTCTTATGGCCGGAAACATCCAGTACAAAGAGCGATTCCGATACTCCGACCTGTGGGGCGGCGATCCCGACTGACCCGGGAGTTCCATACATGGTTTCGATGAGATCTTCGACAAGCTTCAAATGCCGGGGAGTGATCTCATCAACTTTCTTTGCAGCCTGAGATAGGACCCTGTCTCCGATCTCCACCACTTTCAACATTGCCATTACTAAATCTGTCTCAAATCTCGTGCCACCTAGAACTCTTCCGACTCTGATGGTCTTATTGAACAAGTGACACCAAGCTCAGCGGCCTTCACAGCCAATGCGGCCTGCAACCTGTCAAGTTTGCTCGGATCTTTGAGAGCCACTTCCAATACCATGGTATAGATCCAGGAGGACCCGGTCTCTATCGCTCGCGTCGCAAGATCAAATATATTGGCGTGGTGTACTGCCAACACATCACAGATGCCTGCCACTATTCCTGGTCGATCCGTACCGTAGACCGACACAACATAACGCTCCCCATCGAGGTCGTTCGCAACTTCGACGTCTATCTTTTTCACGTCCACCAACAAAGACAACTCTGAACATCGAGACTGCACAGCCGTGTAAATAGCCTTTTCGTCGAGGCCTCCCGAACCATCAATGACAAGAATCATTGCAAAATGACCAGACAGATTTGACATTCGGGAGTCGGCTAAATTGCACTGCAGCTCCGCCAGAGCTGAAGTGACTCGGGCCACTATGCCGTAGCTGTCTGGGCCAATTGCTGTGAGCACAAAACGGGACATGTATAGAAGTTAGTTCCTAAATCCCGTTGACTGATCGGATTACCACGAACGTCGGACCTAATATGACCGAATGGGCTTAGTGGCTAAGTTGGTTGAACTTGATGAGATCGCTCCATACATAGGATCTAAGGAGCTACACCTGTTCGATGTCCGGTGGTACCTGGACGGCAGGAGCGGCCACGAAGCCTTTATGGAGAGCCATATCAAAGGTGCAGTATACCTCGACCTCGACGCCTGCCTATGCGACCCCGAAGTCGCACCTCCGACTAAAGGCAGGCATCCACTTCCCACCCCCAAACACTTTGAGTCCGTGCTCACCTCATTCGGGGCAACAAGGGACCATCGCCTCGTCTTCTATGACGACCAGGGGAGTTCAATCGCCGCCAGAGCATGGTGGATGGCCAGCGCTATTGGTTTCGATGCGGCTCTCCTAAATGGAGGCCTTAGCGCAACTCCAGACGACATGACCGAGAGCGGTGAGAGCCGTCAGACTTCACTCCCGAGACTTCCGTATGCCTCCCAAAGCTCATCCTGGGATCCAAATCTAATAATTTCCGAAAAGGATCTCAAGGCACGTTTGTCAAATAGCACCGTGATCCTTCTTGATGCAAGATCAAAAGAACGCTATCAAGGCATAAATGAATCAATAGATCTAAGGGCCGGTCATATTCCCGGTGCCATAAGCGCGTTCTGGCGCGACAATGTTGACGATAAAAACAGGTTTCTTCAACCGGCGGAGATCGCAGCAAACTATCGGCGGATTGGAATCGAACCTTCCGATGCAATAGAAGTGGTATCGAGCTGTGGATCAGGTATAACAGCCTGTCACAATATCTTCTCACTTTTATACTCTCTACAAATTCAGGCCCGGCTATTTCCTCCATCCTTTTCCGGCTGGTGCCAAAACACTCAAAACAAGGTAGAAACCTGAATCCAAGACTGTGTACACATGAGTAGCCGACTTCGGCTATGCGGTTTCCCAATCCGAATGGTTAAGTTCCTTGCCCTAATTGGTAGACTCGCGCTCTCTTAATCATGCCTCGAGCCGCTTTGCCTTGAACCACCCTAAAATGTTCAGAATCAACACCCATGCTATGACGGTTATATAGTCAACGTACAAAGCCGGTGCAAGACCCGCCCTTTTCAATCGCCTTGCCTCATCAGGGATAGGTGAAAGCCCTGAAATCGCGGTAGTCAGGAATGCCTCACGCAAAGGACCCAGCGCCGTTACGTTGATGAGAATTGATTCGATAACGAAGGTCCACCCAATCATGATCGCAATAGCGGGCCCTCGAGTCCCGAACAAAGAGGCCAGTCCAGCCGCTGTCAATACATAGACCAAACTAACCCCAATGCAGAAAACCGCGCCCCCTATCACCTGATTCCGCGACGGGAGCGGATTTCCGCCTGCAAGCCCGAACACTACCGCCAATCCAACTAGATAGGCGATCACCAGTGGAACCAGCCATACCAAGGCGGCACTCTTGAGCCTCAACAGATAAAGAGTGGTCCTGGAGCGACCGGTAACAATCATATCTCGGATAACGCCACTCTCCATGTCCTGCGAGCCAGCAGTAGTCCCGAGAATCGATGCTGGAATGATTGTCACCGAACCGAGGATCACGACAAGCTTCTGAAATCCGCTGATCCCCCCAATCGACGTATACTTTACTGAATTGCTCAGATGAAAAATTTCCAAAATCGCAAAAGTTATCACTATCAAGCCAATGGTCCCGATTACGGTAAAGGCCATCACGCCTTTTCTGCGAGTCAATTTCTTGGTCTCAGCACGAAGCATCTGGCCGCGAATCGACACAAGCGCTGGCTCAACCGCAGTATCTACTAAAGTTTGAGTCGACATCTAGTCCTCACTGACTTGGCGATCATGAAAGTTACACACTGGCGGCTGCCTCATTGCCCACCGAAGTCACTTCAAAGAAACGGCTCTCCAGGGAAACCCTTTCTTGAGAGATTTCATAAACATCGAGTCCGTTCTGGATGAGGTCGCGGGCGAGCACCCCCACCTGCCGGTCGTAGTCCGCATCAGTCCCCCTTAAGGTAACACGCAGCACCTTTCCATCATTCTCGATGCTTGCAACGTACTCATGACTTCTCAAAATCTCCATTGCCTGCTGGTTGAAAGAGGTTCTGACCCCGACCCTTCCGCCTGAGCCGACCAATATTGACTCCAGGCTCCCAGATGCGAGCACGGATCCCTGAGACAAGATCGCGACTTCGTCACAGGTCTTTTCCACCTCGTCAAGCAGATGTGATGATAGCAGTACAGTCTTACCATCTTCCACCAATGACCTGATCAAAGCCCTAATCTCAAGAATTCCAGGTGGATCAAGGCCGTTCATTGGCTCATCCAATATCATCAGCTGGGGGTCAACCAGCAAACAACGTGCAATGCCGAGCCTTTGCCGCATGCCAAGAGAATACCCACCAACTTTATCCCATGCCCTTTGCGAAAGACCGACTCGCTCCAAAGCGGAATCAATATTCAGCATTGCTCTCCGGCTACGAAGGGAGGCAACGATCTCCAAATTCTCCCTACCGTTCATGAACGGGTAAAATCGAGGCTCCTCAACAATGGCTCCAACCATGGACAAAGCTTCGAGCTTCTCATCGGGGATGCGGTGACCGAGCAAAACGATACTGCCTTCTGATGGATTTGCCAAACCAACCAGCATTCGGATAAGGGTTGTCTTTCCCGCGCCGTTTGGGCCAAGCAATCCGAAGGCAGTGCCTGCCTTCACCTTAAGATCTACTGAATTCACGGCGACGCGATCACCGAAACGCTTTGTCAAGCCATCGGTAGCAATAGCCAAGGAAGAAGTGCTCATAACTCTGCGGATTCCTATCCACCCATTGGTTGCAACGAGGGACCCAGTTCATCCCTCCCTCGTTGCAAATTGGGTACCATTCAACAGTACCCCCTCAGCCCGAGTAAATGCGCTTTGCTTGTGACGCGCCACTCAGCACACTTTCATATTACGTGGGTTCCCTGTCCCCAATATTGACCTTTTCCCCGCGGATCAATCAGGGGATTTTCCCTAAACCAGCGGCTGGTGCCAGTTGTCATGAGGGTGGTTGAGGGGTCATCAGGTTGCTGTGTACGATCCGGAGGACTTTGCCTGCGTTGTGTCCCTCTGCGTCCTGCAACCGTGGGTCTTGGGGCAAAAATGGTGCGT
>JAJYDM010000019.1 GCA_021777475.1 Actinomycetes bacterium
TACGGAAGGGATAAGCGCTGAAAGCATATAAGTGCGAAGCTCTTTCCAAGATGAGGTTTCCCACTGGGTCAACCAGGTAAGGCCCGTGGTAGACGACCACGTTGATAGGCCGGAAGTGTAAGTGCGGCAACGCATTCAGCTGACCGGTACTAATCGGCCGAGGACTTGAATCTTATAAATGCCTGTTCGTGCTCGCTATGGAATTATCAGGGATCACCTGAGATTCAAAGATTTCCGGTGACCATGGCGGCAGGGTCACACCCGTTCCCATTCCGAACACGGAAGTTAAGACTGCCAGCGCCGATGGTACTTGGTGGGCAACTGCCTGGGAGAGTAGGGCGTCGCCGGAATCTATCTCTGAAAGGGGACTAAGAGCGATCTTGGTCCCCTTTTCTGCGCTATGGCAATTTGCAATGAACCTGGGTATTACCTACCTGGCGGGGTTTTGTCAGGTTGACACGTTTTCTAGGCAGACCAACTGAAGTATTGGCCTCGTTGGCCGGTGTTGGGCTTTGCTGGTTCGGTTCGTTTTACGTTTTGAGTTTTTGTTGTTGCCTGACGTCCTGGTATTCCGGTAGTTGTTTCGATTGTCGTTGGGCATTAAATGGGCCGTGTGGTGTTCAAGGTGTGGCGCGCAGCGGTTGTGAATGGTTCGATGAGCCTGTTTAACCCAGTTTCGCCAGTTTGTCCACGGCCAGCGATGCAAATGGAAGACTTGAGGTGAATGCCGGTGATACTGCGTTCAAAATGTGGAGCGTACGCTGAGTGGTTTCGATTTTGAAGTCACTCACTAAGCTCATGGTGGTCTTGTCTACCAGCTGGGCGCGGATTCCGGGATTGCCCCAGTTTGTAAACTGGTTCGCAGTGACGTCGGGTATTAGTCGTGAAGCCTGTCTCACAAGCTGGCTTCGCAGGTACTTTGCCGCTTCGGTGGGCGCCGACTTTCTGAGGGTGGAGTCATGCTTCGTTAGAAGCCTGAACAGATTGCCAGTAGTTTCAGAGAGTTCTCTGAAACTGAATCCTTCCCGCCAACCGTACTGTTCTCGCCACAATGCAGGCGTGGCGGTTGGCCCAATCTTGACGTGCCCGTCGACGGTGACGGTGAAATGAACCCCAAGGAAAGGGTTTCGCAGATCCGGCACAGGATAGACGTGGGAGTTCAATCTGCCAAATGACTCATTTGCGAGAAGGTAGAGCCCCTTGAACGGTTGTACCTGATAGTTCGTGCCGACTCCAAATTCGTGGGCGACCTTATCAGCATAGAGTCCCGCAGCATTGATCATAAGTCCTGTCGACAAGAGTCGTCTGGAGGTTGCAACGCTGACCTCGCGGCCACGCTCCTCCCCAGTTCGAAATGATTCACCCCGCATGATCACAACTCCAATGGATTCACAGTCCTTCGCAATGGTCCGCGTCACCTCTACCGGGTCCACTGCCGAAGTGCCAGGGGAGTAGATCGCCCTTTCATGGATACGAACTCTAGGCTCGATCTCTTTCGCTTCCTTTTCGTTGATCAATTGCAGTTCGACTCCGTTGGCAATTCCGCGATAATAGAGGTCGGAAAGGGACGGCAGATCATCCTCTGAAGAGGCGACGACCAGTTTCCCGCACCGGTTGACCTTGATGCCGTGATTGATACAAAAGTCTGTGAGCTGCTTGTTTCCGCTGTTTGTCAGCTTGGCCTTGAGGGAGTTAGGGTCATAGTAGAAGCCCGCGTGTAGGACTCCGCTGTTCCTCCCGCTGGCATGCAAGGCGATGTCGGCTTCTTTTTCCAGGATGGTCACCCTTTGATCTGGCCATCTCAGTCTTATCTCTCGGGCGACCGTTAGGCCAATGATCCCAGCCCCCACAATCAAAACGTCAGTAGTCTCCAATGTCTCTCCAGATGCGGAATTGGGTTATGACCAGACTATCGGGGGACTTTGGAGGAACGTCAGAGCTTTGTGACTCAGACATTATTGTGAATACAGGTCTACAAGAAAGAATGATTGTTGGTAGTCTCGGGGTCAAGTCTTGGCAGGAGTGGAGCGCCGGTTGGTCGATCTAAATCAAACGGGTTCCGGGGTTGGCGCGCTCCGACGGCGAGACACTTTATTTTTGTGATTGTACTAATCCTTTTGACGGTTGGGATTGACGTTCTGGTTGTGAGTCGGCATGGTGCAGCCTCCTTGCAGGTTAACCAAAGTGGCGTTCCAGCGAATGTCCCCACTTCGCTGGCAAATCTGATGGCCCTTGCTCCTACTCCCAGGATTCCTGCGCCTGCGTTCACTCTTACGGATCAAAACGGTATGACTTTGTCACTTGCAAGTTTCAAAGGCCATGCGGTGGTGCTTGATTTCATGGATCCTAAATGTATAGATATCTGTCCACTGGTGTCACAGGAATTCGTGGATGCCTACCACAGTTTGGGTAGTTCAGCGTCAAGCGTGGTGTTTTTGGCAGTGAACGTAAATAAGTATCATTTGAGCACTTCTGCAGTCAGAGCATTTACAGATGGACATGGGTTGAATAAGATTCCAAATTGGCACTTTTTCACAGGCAATTTGAGTTCACTTCGTAAGATCTGGAGCAAGTATGGCATAACGGTGCAAGCGCCTAGTCCGACGGCCGATGTGGTGCACACTTCTATTGTATATTTCATCGACTCACACGGCCGCGAACGTTACATCGCATCGCCAACTGATTATCACACTCCCCAGGGCACGGTTTACCTTCCCGCCAACCAGCTGACGGCATGGGGGCATGGCATTGCCACGATCTCGGGCGATTTAGTCAGGTCTTGAGCCAAGCAGGAGATCGGTGTTAATTTATGCCTTTCGCCTCGCTGTCAAAGGGGCCATTCCAACGGCTGCACCCTAGCGGCTACCTATTCCTGCTGGTCGTGTGCCGATAGTCGTGCAAAGTGAGCCGTGGCAATTTGGATGCTCTCGAGTCTAAGTCACATTGAAGACATATTCACGTTCCTTGTCTTTGGCAAACTCAGTGTTGAGGTAGCGGTGCTCATCGGTCGCGCGCTGATTGATCTCAGCTTTCAAGGTGTGGATCAACCTCAGAGCAGATGCCTGGTTTGGAAACATCCTCACTCGTTTAGGAGCTGGAATTGTCCTGGAGAGCGTCGTCCGCGGAATATGGGGCCACGGGCCAGAATTTTCCATGACTGGAGCCAGCGAAGTCGGAATGGGCTCATTTGAGCGTCGAGAGACCCTCATTTAGAAGGAGGACGTTTACGTATGGAGAGCCAAGGAAACCGAACTGTGCGCCGGATATATGGTTGGTGACTAATTGCCTGACTTTAGCAACGGGAAGGCCTCTTGCTTTCGCCACAGCATCGACTTGCGCATACGCCGCAGCAGGTGAGATGTCCGGATCAATGCCGCTTCCAGAGGTTGTCACCAGCCCAGAGGTTGGTGCGATCCCTTCGTTCTTTAGGATCTTAATCTGCTTTGCTACGTCATTAACCAGGGCCTGGGAACGAGGTCCGAGATTCGAGCCTCCGGTAGACATGGGATTGTAAGGATCCGGCCTGCCCTGAAACCATTTTGGTCCGGCCCATTTCTGCCCCACGAGGATGGAACCGAATTGTGTCAGGGAGCCGTTTGACTGATGATTGAAGAATGCCTGGCCAATGGCGGTCTCGGTCAGTGGATACATCAGTCCCAGGCTGGCGAAGAAGATCACGGTGATGATTAGTGATCTGCGAACGTGGAGGAGCATCTTCTATCCTTTCAATATGCGTGAAGGGCGGTGATGACCAAATCAATGATCTTTATGAAGAGAAATGGTGCCAATATGCCACCCACGCCATAGATCAGGAGATTACGTCGTAGTATTGCGCTGGCGCCAGACGGTCGAAACCGGACACCGCGGAGCGCAAGCGGAATCAGGGCCACTATTATCAGCGCGTTGAATATCACGGCGGAGAGGATTGCCGTCTGTGGACTATGAAGGCGCATGATATTGAGCGCTTTCAGTTGGGGGTAGGTGGCGACAAAGAGTGCTGGAATGATTGCGAAATACTTCGCTACGTCATTCGCAATTGAGAACGTGGTTAGCGCCCCTCTGGTAATAAGGAGCTGTTTGCCAATCTCGACCACCTCAATGAGTTTCGTTGGATTGGAGTCGAGGTCGACCATGTTGCCAGCTTCTTTGGCGGCGGTAGTTCCAGAATTCATGGCGACGCCGACATCCGCCTGTGCAAGTGCTGGGGCGTCGTTTGTCCCGTCCCCGGTCATTGCAACCAGCTTTCCACCTTCTTGTTCCGCTTTGATTAAGGCCATCTTTGCCTCTGGTGTCGCTTCTGCGAGATAGTCGTCGACCCCGGCTTCCTGCGCGATAGCTGCTGCGGTAAGGGGATTGTCGCCAGTTATCATCACTGTGCGGATTCCAAGGGTTCGCATTTGCGCGAAGCGTTCTCGGATTCCCTGTTTTACAACGTCTTTGAGTTCAATGATTCCAAGCAGTTGCGGGCCGTCAGCGACTGCAAGGGGCGTGGCACCTGACATGGCAACCTGTTCGGCCAAATGATCCAGATCCACCGATGGGTCTCCTCCCTGCAGGGCCACCCAATGCTTGATGGCTTCCGTGGCGCCTTTGCGGATTTCACGACCGTCGAGATTGATGCCGGACATTCGGGTCTGGGCGCTGAAGGGAACGAAAACGTGCTCCGCGCCGAGTTTCCTCTCGCGAATATCGAAGCGCTCTTTTGCAAGGACGACGATGGAGCGGCCTTCAGGAGTCTCATCCGCCAAGGAGGCAAGCTGTGCTACGCCGGCAAGTTCCTCTTCGCTGTGGCCATCGACGGGCAGGAACGCAGATGCCATTCGGTTTCCAAGAGTGATTGTGCCCGTCTTGTCGAGAAGCAGGGTCTGTACGTCTCCGGCGGCTTCCACTGCGCGTCCTGACATGGCAAGGACATTTCTCTGTACCAGGCGGTCCATTCCGGCAATACCGATCGCGGAAAGCAGGGCACCGATTGTTGTGGGGATCAGACATACCAGCAGGGCGATTTGAACGACTACGGAGACATCTGCCCCGGCAAAATGGGCAAATGGTTTCAGTACAACCACCACAGGTAGAAAGATGATTGTCAGTGCAGCCAGCAAAATTGTTAGTGCTATCTCGTTTGGAGTCTTTTGCCGCTGGGCTCCCTCGACAAGGTTGATCATCCTGTCTAGGAAGGTATGGCCGCGTTCAGATGTGATTCTGACGACGATGCGGTCGGAAAGCACTTTAGTTCCGCCGGTTACCGCAGATCGGTCGCCTCCTGATTCCCGGATGACGGGCGCGGACTCGCCCGTAATTGCGGATTCGTCCACGGAAGCAATTCCTTCCGTAATCTCTCCGTCTGACGGAATGATGTCGCCTGCTTCACATATGACCAAGTCACCTTTGGCCAATTCCGCAGCAGCGACCTTTTGCTCAGTTCCATCTGGCAGCAGGCGACGGGCCTCAGTATCGGACCGCATTCTGCGCAAGGCATCGGCTTGGGCCTTACCCCGTCCTTCGGCGACCGCCTCTGCGAAGTTAGCGAAGAGGACCGTTAGTGCAAGCCAGACAGTCACCGACCAGGAGAAAACGCTCGGATTAGCCGCCGACTCAAGCAGTGTTATCACTGTTCCAATCAGAACTACGAACATTACCGGGTTTTTGATCTGCATCCTGGGATCGAACTTCTTCACAGCGTCTATGGCTGCTTGCCGTAGGATGTCCCTATCGAACAAACCTCGGCTCTGTTTTTCCATCACGGGGGTTCCGGGCTGCGCCTTTGGCTTGCTTTCCTGTTTAATGGAATGACTACTTCCAACGTCAGACATTTCGTGTGGCCTCCCGCGAGTCAAATGTATTAAGGTTTGGCGAAGCGGATTCGAATGACGGCTTCATCAGAAGAACTTCTTAGTGGTCAGCTGCTCAACTATCGGTCCCAAAGACACAGCTGGGAAGAACGTCAATGCCCCCACAATCAGGATCACCCCGATGAGAAGACCGACGAAAATTGGTTTGTCTGTCCTGAATGTTCCTAGTGATGCCGGCACTACATTCTTAGCACCCAGGGTTCCGGCAAGGGCTAGTGTCGGGATGATGATTGCGAATCGGCCCAGAATAAATCCGACACTTTCGAGGATGTTATAGAAAGCAGTGTTAGAGTTGATCCCCGCAAAGGCGGAGCCGTTATTGTTAGTTACCGAAGTAAAGGTGTATAGGATTTCGGAGAATCCGTGAGGACCTTTATTCAGCGGTCCGACCTGTCCGGAGTGAAGCGACACCGCTACCGCCGTCAAAATTAGAACAGTTATTGGCATTACAAGGGCACCGAGTGTAGCTAGCTTTACCTCGCTGGCCTGAATTTTCTTTCCAAGATACTCCGGAGTTCTGCCTACCATCAACCCGCCGATGAACACTGCGATTATTGCGAAGAGGAGTATCGTATAGAGTCCGCTCCCAACTCCACCCGGGGAGACCTCTCCGAGCATCATGCCTGTCATGGTGGCAAAACCGCCCATTGGGTTATACGAATCGTTGGCTGAATTAACACTTCCAGTGGATGTCTGAGTCGAGGCAATGTTGTAAAGGACGGAGGATGTGTCGCCAAATCGCACCTCCTTGCCCACCATGTTGCCGCTTGTCTGGTGCGTCAGCCCAGCAGCGGTGACAGCCGGATTTGCCTGGTGTTCGGCGATGGCCCCTATGGCGAGCCAGCACCCAAAGATTATCGTCATGGCAGTGAGAATTGCAACGCCTTGTCGTATGCTTCCCACCATCTTTCCGAAAGTGTAGGTGAGGGCCACAGGAATTGACAGGATCAGGACGATAGAAAGGAAGTTGGTAAGACCTGTTGGATTTTCAAATGGATCAGCACCGTTCGCATTAAAGAAGCCACCTCCGTTTGTTCCAAACTGCTTTATTACTTCCTGGGAGGCTACGGGACCACGGGGAATGGTTTGGCTTACGCCGTTTAGCACATCGTGGATGTGGGCTGGACCTGCGAGCGTCTGAAGTGCGCCCTGGGCCATAAATACGATCGCGGCGAGAAATGAGACTGGCAAAAGAATGTAAAGGATTCCGCGCACCAAGTCCACCCAGAAGTTCCCGATTGTTCTGGATCCCTTTCGCGAAAAACCGCGAATGAGCGCCACTGCAACGGCGATTCCGACTGACGCGCTGACGAAATTCTGTACTGCCAGCACGCCCATTTGTGAAAGATACGACATGGTGGTTTCGCCTGAATACGACTGCCAGTTAGTGTTTGTGACGAAGGAGACGGCGGTGTTCCAAGCAAGTGCGGGCGTTACACCAGGAAGGTGCTGGGGATTGAAGGGAAGGTATCCCTGAAGTCTGAGCATTAGATACGTGAATAGGATGGCTATTCCGGAGAAGACCACAAGGGCGGTGGCGTACCGCTGCCATGACTGCTCGGATTCTGGGTCAACGCCGAGTAGGCGATAGAGGGGTCGTTCGATGAAGGACGCCCACCTGACGCGTCCCTCGTATACGGATGCCATGTATTTACCGAGAAAGCGCCAGATGATGGCCAATACTATGACAAGGGCTGTCAGTGTCCAGGCGAAACTCATCAGAACCATTCCGCCTTGAACATCGCCAAACCCAAGTAGGCGAAAACGGCGATGGAAATCACTAGCAGTGTGAGGTCGACGATGCTCATACCTTATCCAAAGCCCAAATCAGACCAAGCATTGAGAAAATGAATGCGAGGGTCCCTATCACAACAAGAAAATCACTCATGAGGCAAACCTATGCTGCAGGGTATCAACGAAACGGCAAAATATCCCGCGTCAACGTTAACAAACAATCAATAAATGTCGGATTTGTGCCAAAGGTCAAGACTCTTCGGTGGTATCAAGGAGTTGATACCCGATTCCGGGTTTAGTTTTGATGATCCTGCCGTCGGGATCGCCGAGCTTCTTGCGCAGTCTGTTGATGTAGACCCTGAGATAGTGTGTTTCGCCACCATATCCACGGCCCCACACGTCTCTGAGGATCTGATGGTGTGTATAGAGCTTGCCGGCGTTTTTTGCCAGATAAGAGAGAAGATCGAATTCCCTGCCGGTAAGTTCTACATCAATGCCATGGTTTGTGACGCGCCGCTGTTCTAAGTCTATTGATACTGTGCCGACTTTAAGAGTGGTCTTCTCATCGATATTTGATCTCCGTTGGGCGTGCCTTAGCGCGACCCGGATCCGTGCTTCGAGTTCAGCCATGCTGAATGGCTTTGTCACGTAGTCGTCCGCCCCCGCGTCCAAAGCCCCCACTTTCTGGTTGTCATCCTCCGCTGCAGAAAGAACGAGAATGGGCAACTCACTGAAAGACCGAAGTCTGCGGCAAAATTCGATGCCGTTAAGGTCTGGTAGTCCAAGGTCTAGCAGTATCAGATCCGGGGCAAAGTGGACTGCCTTGACAAGTCCATCGGCTGCAGTTCTACAGCTTGCAGTCTCATATCCTTTTGCACCCAATCCAATTTCCAGGGCTCTCAAAAGAGACCGGTCGTCATCGATCAGGAGCAGCTTGGTCATCGATATATCCATATTCATCAATCGGTACTAGGGGCAGGGAAAAGGTGAACTGGGCTCCTCCTGATTCAGAGTTGGTTAGAGTGATATCTTCTCCGTGGGCCGAGACGAAGGCTTTTGCGATTGAGAGGCCAAGGCCCGTATGCCCACTTTCGGAGTCCTTGTGGAAGAGGTCAAAGACTCGTTCCCGCTGATCAGCGGGAACTCCAGGACCCCAATCAGAGACGGAGAGAAGGACCTTGGAGCTAGTCGATGAGACATCTATGGTAATTGGCTTTTCCTTTGGAGAGTAACGCACGGCATTTTCCAACAGATTGGCAATTACCTGTGATATGAGTATGTGGTCGGCGGAAACGAAAATCTCGTGCGGACAACTCCGTACCTGAATCTGTTGCCTGGCCTGGTCATCTCCAAGGGCGTCGATTCCCTCTTCGATAAGCTCCGCCACCTCGACGGTCGAAGGCCTGGGAGTGAGGACGCCAGCCTCGATGCGGGACATATCGAGGAGATTGACTACAAGTCGGGTGAGCCTGTCGGTCTGCACTGAGATTGTATCCAGAAGCTCAAGTCTCTGATTTGGATCAAGGTCCGCAGATAAGTCACTTAGCGAGGAGGCGGCGGTTTTGATCGAGGCGAGCGGAGTTCGGAGGTCGTGGGAGACGCTCCCAAGAAGTGCGCGCCGCCAGCGGTCAGTCTCTTCAAGCAGCTTTGCCTGAAGTGCCTGTTGTTTGAGCTGGGCTTGTTCAATGGCCAGGGCCGCGTGATTTGCAAAGGTAGATAGCAGCTGCGCGTCAGGCGACTGAGCGTGGCTTCCCCGCATTACCAGCAGTCCCATCGGTCTGCCAGCGGCGGAGAGGGCGAGGGAGAACAAGGTTTGGGCTCCATCTTCAGAGGTTCGGTAAAGGGTTGCCGGAGCGCCAATCTCGGGTATTAGCTGACTTAGTTCCTCCGAGCTGAACAGCTGTCCGGCGGAAGCACCGACTTCGAGCTTTTCCGGACCCTGCAACAGGAGCACGACCGCTTCGAACCCAAACGTCAGTTGGACGCTGTTTGCCACGGTCTCGAGCAGCTCCGGCAGCTCCTTCTCGCCAAGAAGGAGCTTTGAAAGTTCGAACAGTCGGCGAGCGTTATGTTCACGTTCTATTGCAAGTGATCGGGCGTCTTTCAGGCTGGCGACGACTCTTGAAACCAGAATCACGACTACAACGAATACTCCCAGGGCGATCCAGTTTTGGGTCTGACCAACCGATAGCGTGTAGTAGGGGGGAATGAACACGAAATCGTAGATAATAAAGCCAAGGACAATGCCGATCAGACCAACGCTGAATCCACCGATCATCACACCCAAAATCACGGGTATGACCAGGACTAGAGCAGCGGTGGCGACGCTTATGTGTGCGCGAAAGAAGAACATGACAGACGAAACGATTAGAAAAGAGACTGCGGCGAGCGCTACACCTCTGCTCTCTTCTCGCCATTTTCGACCATTGACCACAAGGCCATTCTACTTTGCTAATGTGCCAGTAGTGGTTGATGCAAGATTGGAAGCTCTTGAGACAGGAGGGGTGTGACGGAGACTGCCAGTACCGAGGAGAACTCATTGCTGGTTGAGCCTGCCGGCAAGTTCAGAATTTATCTGGGCGCTGCTGCCGGGGTCGGCAAGACAGTTGCCATGCTGGATGAAGGATTGCGTCGACTCAACCGGGGTACGGATGTGGTGATCGGCTTCATGGAAAGCCATGACCGTCCTTTCACTCGGACGAAGGCGGAAGGTTTGGAGGTTGTACCCAGGAAGACTGTCAATTATAAGGGCCGGCAGTTCGAGGAACTTGATCTCGACGGGATTATCAAGCGGAGACCTGAGGTGGTTCTGGTCGATGAATTGGCACATTCAAATGTCCCCGGGAGCGGGCGCAACGCCAAACGGTGGCAGGATGTGTTGGAGATCCTCGATGCCGGGATAAGCGTTATAACGACTGTGAATATCCAGCATCTTGAATCCTTGGCGGACGCCGTCGAAACTATGACTGGCGCAAAGGTGAAGGAAAGAGTGCCCGATTGGGTGGTGCGAAGGGCAGACCAGATAGAGCTGGTCGATTCTTCTCCCGAGCAGCTAAGGCGGCGTTTGTTGCACGGGAACATTTATCCTTTAGAAAAAGTTAGTACCGCTTTGACTCACTTCTTCCGTCATGAAAATCTTGCCGCGCTTCGGGAGCTTTCATTGCGTTTTATGGCAGATGAGACAGAGGAGGAGATGATCCAGTATCTTGGTCGTTTGGACTCGCAGGGTCAATGGGAGACGACCGAGAGGATTATGGTCGCGGTGACCGGAATTTCGGGATCAGATCAAATCCTGCACAGGGCCGCAAGAATCGCTGCAAGGGTACGCTCTGAATTCAAGGTCGTTCATGTTGTTCGAGATGAGGGTGCATCGAGATCCATGGAGCAAAATCTGGAGAGTCTCAAGGAGGTGGCGGCGAACTTAGGTGCACAATGGGTGGACCTACGCGGAGAGGATATCGCAGAAACACTTGTCCGTTACGCGCGGGAGGAGCGGATCACTCAGATTGTGATTGGCTCCACGCTTCGAGGCAGGTGGGCGGAGATGGTAAGTGGCTCAATTCACAAGAGGCTGATGCGGGCGGCCGCCAAATATGGGATTGACATTCACATAATTGCAAGACGTGAACCGATCTTGGAGTACATAGCCCCTGATGACGGTGAGAATAGCAAGTAGCGGGCGTATGCCACTCAGGATGGACGCTTGGGGTCAGTGGAAATTGGTTTCATCGACACCCGGTCCATTAGCCAAACCACCACTATCAGTGCTCCCGAGGTCGCTCCGATGAACGTGGTGGCCCCCCAGCCGCCACGTTGCCAGGCATAGCCCGCAAGTGCGGACCCGATGCCTCCTCCGATGAAATACATAGTCATGTATGAAGAGTTGATTCTGGATCTGGCAGAGGGCACCACTTTGTAGATAATGCTTTGATTTGAGATGTGCACCGCTTGGACCGCTCCATCCAATACCACTATTCCAATTGCCAAGAACCATAGATTTGAACCAAAGCGATGCAGTTCCAGAAAGCCCAGAACTACCAGGCTTCCTCCCAGCCCAGTTGCGAATCTGGCCTTTCCTTTATCAGTGGCATTGCCGGTCAGCCTGGCGGCCAGTGCCCCGGCCACGCCAAACAGTCCGAAAAGACCTATCGTTCTCGGGGAATAGTGGAATCTCGGCCCCGCAAGGTAGAACGACAGAGACGTCCAGAGCATAGTGAAGGCGACGAAGCTCATCATGCCATACAGGCCTCGAAGTTGGAGCGTCCTGTGTTGAATGAAGATGCGTACTGTCGATGCCAGAATCGAATTGATAGTCTCATCCGGACGCTTGGCTTCAACGTCGGGAAGCATTGTGACCAGGATAAGTCCCATGATTGCCATTATCCCGGCGCCGATGAGAAAGACAGCTGAAATTCCCAGCGCATCGGCAATTATTCCGGCGAACGTCCGTGCCAGCAGGATTCCCAATAGCAGTCCGCTCATTACCGTACCAACCGTCTTGCCAGACTGCCCCGGAGGCGAAAGATCGGCAGCCAGGGGGACTACGATCTGCGCAACTACCGAGCTGAGCCCGATTATCAGGGATATGACTTCGAAGAGAAACAGATTCTTTGCCAAGGAGATGAGTGCAAGTGCCGCCGAACCCGTAAACACTGCCGAGATAATGAGAGGTTTGCGTCTCATCAGGTCTCCTAGTGGGAGGAGGAACAAGAGGCCGAGCGCGTATCCAATCTGGGATGCAGTCATTACGAAGGCCACTTTGGAACTCGACGTGTGGAAATTTCGCGCAATGTTGGGCAAAAGAGGCTGTGCATAGTAAAGATTTGCGACCGATACGCCACTGGTGGTCGCCAGCAGCAAGGTCAGGCCGGGCGTGAGCTGAGAGCGGTTCCTCAAGTCAGTCCTTCGCGTCCGGTCTTTCATTTTCCGACTCGGACTTTTTCTATGGCGTCAAGAAGTGGCATTCTATTGGATCATTAGGTGGAATGAGGCAAGATGATTGTTGATTCTGCTTTGATTTTGGAAAAATCATTAAGCTGAGTTGCGTTTGACATTGGATTATGTTCGCTCTGGCCTGTCCGAAAGGCTTCGGCCTCCATTTTGCAATCCTTTCCTCGACGGCTCAAGTAAGTCTCCCATGCGTTCCCAGATTTCGGAGAATCTTCCAACTTACCGGTGATCTCGAGACAATTCCTTGGAGTCAGACCTGTCTTAACTGCCTCATATTCGGAACCTGGGGAAGATGACGGGAATATCTGTATCGCATGGTGAATAGAAAGGTTGCGCTATGTGGTAAATATCTCACTTTATGAAGTAATATAAGACCAATCGTGCTTATTATTCATTAGTTTGGTTGGGGTTGTTGCGGATGCAGATCGCATTCCATAAGATACCCAACGCTAGCCCAAGAGGTTTCGATTGGGTCGGGGGAGAGTTGCGAGACATTCCGATTCTCCCCCTGTATTTTTTTAACTTCACCGCTAACCATTTTCTAATTCGGCGAGTTCTTGCCATTTGAGTCGAACTTTCGGCGGTTGTAGAGGAATTTGTCGGTGAGACTTCCCAGTTTTCGTAATCCTCGCAAGTCAGCCATTTAAGAGTATGATCAAACCGATAATATATCCAAATGTTATCACTGAAATCTTCAGTTTCCCGGGGCTGAGCTTTCGAGCGATTCCGGCGCCAAGATATCCTCCAAGGAGTGAGGAGACGGCCATGATGGCTACTGCCGTCCATGAGACAGGCGCGAAAATAGAGTAAATTACCGATCCGACGGTCGCGATAATCAGCGAAAGAAGCGTTTTTAGACCGTTCAGTTTTTGAAGGTCGTCGTGAAGGAAACTAGCCAGGATCGAGAGCAGCATTATTCCAAGGCCCGCGCCAAAGTACGAGCCATACACCGATGCCAGGAAGATGCCTCCGTTCAGAGAGAGTTTGGAGGCCCTTGGGTGGGTGACTGTAGTCCTGGTGAAAAAGGAAAGCATTTGTTTTTGGATCGCCAGAAGCGTTGTAGCTGCGAAGATGAGATAGGGAACGAGAATCTTGAATACATGTGGAGGCGCTTCCAATAAAACTATTGTGCCAAGAACCGCGCCGGCGACGGCTAACCATGATATTCGCTTTGCTCGTTCTTTTTGTTCGAGTATGTGAGTACGATATGGGATCACGCTACCCGCATAGCCTGGCCAGACGGCAATGGAGTTGGTAACATTTGCTGCTACGGGTGGGAGGCCTACTGCCAAAAGTGCAGGAAAGGAGATCAAGGATCCGCCGCCGGCTACGGCGTTGACGGCCCCCGCTCCAAAGGCGGCCACCAGTATAAGGAGATCCTGGACTAACGACATTCTCATCCATTTCGGTAATTCGAATTCTGCCATCGTAGTCCGATCTGGATCGGTTTGGCGATGTGACCTTAGCACCGGAAAGCATGTCGTTACTTGGGTGCACGCAAGTCCCGCTAATCGGAAGGAATGGGTCATTTGGAGCCAAGTGGTTTTGAAGCTGTGGCGGTTTTTTGGTTCTGGTATTCAATGACAATTGATGAAAGCGTTTGAACCTGGTGCAGGCACTAGCATCGCAGATTGTGTGGTTCGTCGATGCAAAGTCGATTTAGACATCCGCAAATGGCTCGTTCGTGGGCGTGCTGGGTTCGTCTACGAGCATGCCGGGGAATTGGTTGGCACCTTGGTGAAAAGGTTCAACGTTATGAAGGCGTTTTTGTCATCGATCGGCTGAGTCTTGGAAAATGGGAGTCTGAAAAGTTTCATGGAGGTTGTTGGGGGCACATTGTGTACTTTTTGGAAGGTACACGGAAAAGGTTGGTTCTTGTGGTTTTTTCTATCCGGAGTTAAGGGCTTTATTCCAGTTTCGGTGAATAATCCTATACCGGAAACCGTATTGCTTTTGTTGGCGTCTCCTATGTGCCAAAGTCGAAGGGTCATGATTGGGTGATTGTTAATGAATACCAGGGAGGATGAAGTGAAACGGGGATTGGAGATTTTAAACCGCCTGGAAGCCTCATATCCAGGCAGTGCCCGGGACCTTTGCGCCCTGCAGTTCGCAACTCCTTACCAACTTCTGATCGCCACAATACTCTCCGCTCAGTGCACCGACGAAAGGGTAAATTCAACTACAGCGACACTCTTCGAGGTCTGCGGCAGTCCCCAAGAGATGAACAAGATGTCTCAGGAGGTGCTGGAAAGCCTTATTTATTCGACCGGCTTCTACAAGAATAAGTCAAGAAACATTCTTGAAATGACCAAAGTCCTGCTTTCGCGCTATGGCGGGGAGGTGCCTGACACCATGGAAGCCCTCACGGCGTTGCCCGGCGTGGGAAGGAAAACTGCCAATGTGGTTTTGTCCGTTGCATTCTCGATGCCGGGATTGCCTGTGGACACCCACGTTGGGCGGCTTGCGCTTCGCCTCGGCCTCACAAAGGAAAAAGACCCGGTTAAGGTCGAGCGCGATCTGATGAGCTGGGTTCCGCCCGACCAGACCGGAGTTCTGTCTCTTAGGCTGATTTTGCATGGCCGCAGTATCTGTGTGGCCAGAAAGCCCAGATGCGGGATCTGCAAACTGGCCGATCTATGTCCTTCGTCTACGCTTGTCTGACTTTTGCCAGTGACCGTTGTGCCGACTTCAGTGATCGTTCAGCCTGGTAAAGGTCGTGAGCATATCCGTCCAATTTCTGTAAGGCAAGTGAGTCGGCGATCTTGGTGATCCGCTCAGTTATCTCCTCCAGAGCAGTTCCCAGCGAGGAAAGCTCTGCGTGGTATTGAGACTTTGATTCGGCGGGATTCACGGGTGGCTCCTTCTGGATGTTCTGTACTGGTGCATGCCAACTTAGCGCCGATGAATAACTATCCCGCACTGGTTGAAATGCTGTACTATGCTGGGCAATTGGAGGCCATGCGAGTCTCTTGTGTCGAACTGGTACGGTCTTCATTGAGATTGCGTCAGCTCCCGCAAGGCGGCAGAGTTCCTCTGGTCAACGCTTGCGCTGCGTTGTTGCTCGGAAGCGGTCCGACGTGATAGTGACGCAGTGGAAGTGGAGTGAGAATGGACCAAAGCATTCGACTCGGCAGAATCGCTGGAATACCGGTCGGCATAAATTGGAGTGTGCTGGTTATCTTCTTGCTGATCGCTTGGGAGTTGGCTGAGCTCGTCCTTCCTGGTTATGTCCCTAATGGTGGTACGACTACGTACTGGATTGTCGGAATTGCCACGACGGCCTTCTTCTTTGCATCCTTGCTGGCGCACGAGGCGTCACATTCCATTGTTGCCAAGCGGAACGGAATTGGGGTTCGGCGTATCACTCTTTGGCTGTTTGGCGGTGTTTCTGAGCTCGAGAGCGAAGCGCTGACCTCAGGAGCCGATTTTCGTATTGCCGTGGTCGGCCCGGTAACGAGTTTTGTCCTTGCGGGGGCTTTCGCGCTGCTGAGGGTTTTGATAGTCGCAATCAGCGGAGCAGGGGTGCTTGTCTCTGCCCTGGGCTGGCTGGCGTGGATGAATCTTATGCTCGGTGGGTTCAATCTGATTCCTGCTGCACCTCTGGATGGAGGCAGGGTACTACGGGCATATTTGTGGCACCGCAGCGGGGACCGGTTCAGAGCAGCGACGACGGCAGGCTATTCGGGACAGGTGTTTGGTTACATTTTGGTGGGGTTGGGCATCCTGGAGTTCCTCGCGGGTGGACTTGCCGGCCTTTGGTTCGTGTTTCTCGGCTGGTTTCTTCTATCTGCGGCGCGTAGCGAACAGAGTTCCGCGGTTATGCGTTCGTCATTAGAGGCAGTCCATGTCCGGGACATCATGACGCCTGATCCGGTGACCTTTCCCTCGTCCACGACAGTTGCCGAGTTGCTGAACGACCAACTGCATCGTCACCACTTTAGTACTTACCCGCTTGTAGGTCCCGATGGCCAGCTCGTCGGGTTGACGACTATGGGTAGGATTCGTCATCTGCCCGCGGACCTTCGGCAGACGACAAGGTTGAGTGATATCGCATGTCCGCTAGTTGAAGTTCCTATCGGGGCGCCCGGTGAGCCGATTACTGAGGTTCTGCAGAGAATGGAGGGCTCCCCTGATGGCAGGGCCTTGGTGATCGATGCCGACAGGCGTTTTGTGGGTATCGTTTCACCTAGTGATATTGCCCGATACGTGCAACTTCTAATGCTGCGGTCTCAAGGGCGCATGGCTCGAAGAGGATAGTGGCGCAAAGCAGCCACGTGTTCGCTGAAGGAGGGCTTGTAACGGGCGCTTGTGCGAATGTTCAGTCAACATCGAATGACAATGAGATGGTGGATCTACCTGGTCAAACTAAAATGAAGAAATTATGCTAAAGAAACTCGATCTCCGCTCAAGCTCAGACAACTATCTGGACTCACTACCCCGGCCAAAGATCGTCAAGGAGCTTCCCGTAGATTCAGTGCGGGCAATTATTGCCCGCGTGCGCGAAGGAGGCGATAAGGCACTGATTGAACTGACAGAGTTGTATGACAAGGTGCACCTGGACTCTGTCACCGTCGACAATTCAGCATTGAAGGCGGCATATGGCAGGATTTCGCCGGAGCTCAAGAATGCCCTCGAACTGGCGGCCAAATCCATTACTGAGTACCACGAGCTCGAGATTGAGAAGGACAAGATCTTTGACAAAAATGGGGTACGGGTAACCCAGCGTTCGGTGCCCATGTCCGTGGCCGGATGTTACGTTCCGGGCGGGAAGGCCCGCTATCCATCGTCAGTGCTTATGACAGCTATTCCGGCAAAGGTTGCGGGAGTTGAAACGGTTATCCTGTGCGTGCCGCCTGGTGCGGACGGGAAGGTAGACGATGCCACGTTGGCCGCCGCTTACATTGCCGGTGTAGACGCTCTATATTCAGTGGGAGGCGCCCAGGCGATCGCCGCTATGGCATATGGAACCGAAAGCGTGAGGAGAGTGGATGTCATTGTGGGGCCGGGAAATATCTTTGTTTCGGTCGCCAAACGCGAGGTAGCCCAGGATGTCGGAGTGCCATCGTCTTTTGCGGGCCCCTCAGAGGTTGTAGTAATCGCTGATTCCACCACGCCCGCTGATTGGGCAGCCATCGACGTTGTTGTGCAGGCAGAACATGGGCCGGACGGATTAGCCTGGTTTATTTCGTGGGATGAAGCCGTTATTGACGAAGTAATTGATTGTGTCGAGCAAATTGTCACCTCATCACCAAGGAGAAGTGAGATCGAGTCCACTTTGAGTGAAGGGGGTTACGCTGTTCTGGTCCGCGATGGAAGCCAGGCGATTGAAGTTGCCAATGCAATTGCACCGGAGCATCTCGAGATATTGTGTGAGTCGAGCAGGGAACTCTCTGTTTTGGTGAGGAATGCTGGTGCGGTCTTTATTGGCAAATTCTCACCGGCGAGTCTTGGAGATTATGTCGCTGGCCCAAGCCATGTGCTCCCCACATACGGATCTGCACGCTTTGGATCGGCATTGAGGGTTGGCGATTTTGTCAAGCATGTCCACTACGTGGAGGCGAGCCAAGAGGGTATCGACATTCTGGCTCCTCATGTAACGGCGATCTCTCAGGCGGAGGGTTTGACAGCCCATGAGATGAGTGTGGGGATGAGGAAGTCGAATGCCTAGCATGCGAGATGATCTTGCTCTGTTTGGGGGGTACCACTCCCCCCAGGTTGACGTGGAGGTACGCCTAAACACCAACGAATCGCCACTGCCACCATCTCCTGAGCTGATTTCTGAGCTTCAAGCGGCGATGGGTCAGTTGGCCCTGAATCGTTATCCTGACAGGACTGCGACCAGGCTTCGTGCCTCACTGGCGAATCTTCATCAGGTGGATCCCGAGGAGATCTATATAGCAAATGGCTCGAACGAGGTGATCTCGACGATACTGTTGGCGTACGGTGGTCCAGGGCGAAAGGCGATGACGTTTGAGCCCACGTATGCAATGTATGCGCAGGTTGCAAAGGTAACTTCAACCGAGCTGGTTGAGATGGAAAGGGACTCGGACTTTGGGCTCGAGATGGGGCAAGTTCTGAAAGCCTATTCGAGATCGCGTCCTGATGTGATCTTTTTCTGTTCACCTAATAATCCGACCGGCCTAGATGAGGATCCGGAAATTATTTCTGCATTGGCTGAGAATCCGAACCCCCTCATCATCATCGACGAGGCATACGGGCAGTTCGCTTCGTTCAGCGCTGTGGATCTGGCCGCGAAGTATCCAAACGTTGTGGTTTCCAAGACGTTCTCGAAGGTCTGGTCCCTAGCCGGGCTTCGGTTGGGTTATCTAATTGGGCCCAAGGAAATCATCGCCAACCTTTGGGCAACCTGTCTTCCATATCACATAGATTCCATCAAGCAGGCGGCGGGCGTATTAGCTCTCAGCAAACTCGACGCCATGCAGAACACGCTGGATTTGATCCTTATCGGCCGTCAGCAGATCGAGTCGGGCTTCGACGCCTTGGAGGTCACGTATTGGAAGTCTTCCTCCAATTTCATCCTGTTTAGGGCTCCCAAAGGAAAAGGCGACGAGCTTTGGCAGGCTTTGGTTGATCGGTCGGTTCTGGTTAGGAACTGTTCCGGTTGGCCGCGGCTAACGGATTGTCTCAGAGTAACTGTCGGTACGAGGGAAGAAAATGATAGATTTCTGAAGGCATTATCACAAGCCCTCGCGGAACTAAGGAGTTAGGTTGCCCCAAGGAAGAAGTGCAGTAGTGGAGCGTAGCACTGTGGAGACAAAGATCAGCGTGTCATGGAATCTCGATGGATCTGGTGTGCAGGCGATTTCAACCGGGCTGCCATTTTTTGATCACATGTTGGCTCAGCTTGCAAAGCATTCTCGCACCGACTTGACAGTGGCGGTCGAGGGTGATTTGGCTGTCGATGCTCATCATTCGGTGGAGGATGCTGGAATTGTTCTTGGTCAGGCCTTGTCAGGTGCCTTAGGTGGAAAAGTTGGTATACGGCGGTTTGCTTCTTTATCTCTTCCTCTGGACGAAGCGCTCGTGTCGGTTGCGATGGATCTGTCAGGTCGCCCATATCTTCACTTCAGTGCAGAATTGGGGGATACGAGTCCGCTTGGTTCACCGGGCTTCGACCCTCAGCTTGCAGAGGAGTTTTTCCGCGCATTTGTTACAGCTGCCGGAATCAGCGTCCACATCGATGTGATCAGAGGAAGGAACTCTCACCACATCGTGGAGGCAGTTTTCAAGTGTTTCGCACGGTGTTTAAATGATGCGATCACCATTGAGGGTGATTCGGTGCCATCGACTAAGGGAGTGCTTTAGCTGTTCAAGCCATGGTTGTGGAGGTCAGAAAAGGTTGCTTGACCGCCTTTCATGGGCGTGAATTTCAGGGAGATTATTTGTCGCCGGTGGTCCTCGGAGTGCAAGAGGGCTGTTCTTTCCAGCAGCTGCGATCTTGTGGTTTGGACGGTGCTGTGGAGTAAATCCGCATGCGATTAGCCTTGTTTCTAGAGATCAGTTCATCTGCGGTCGTATTGCTGCGCCGACAAGGGCTGTTACGGGTTTGTATCGTGTAATGATCGGCCTACGAGTTGTCAGGCCAAGTGTTAGGAACTGTGTTGATTGTTGTAGTTGATTACGGGATTGGAAATTTGGGTTCGGCTCACAAAGCCCTGAAAAGCATTGGCGCCAGTGCCGAATTGGTGGACAGCCCTCGTGATCTCTCCGGGGTGACGGGAGTCGTTCTGCCTGGGGTCGGATCTTTCGGAGCATGCAAGAGCGCATTGAAGGCTTCAGGTCTGGAATCAATGGTTCTGGATGCCATTGGTGGAGGAGTTCCGATGCTGGGTATTTGTGTTGGCATGCAGATGCTTTATGAAGGTTCAGAAGAATCTCCGGACGTGCCTGGTCTCGGGCTTGTCCGTGGCCGGGTGAGAAGGTTGACTGGGGCGCCGAAGATACCACACATGTCATGGAGTCAGATCGAGTACATCAATCGTGGGTCCGAAAGCGCTCTTTTCAAAGACATCCCCGAGTTTGCCTGGTTTTATTTCGTGCACTCATATGCGCCTGAAGTCACCGACGACTCTATTGCTGAGTGTGGCTACGGGAACGGCTTTAGCGCAGCAGTATCAAATGGGAAGATCTTTGGCACTCAGTTTCACCCGGAAAAATCATCTAATCAGGGGCTGGCGCTCCTATCAAATTTCGTAGCCTTTTGTAATCGGGAGGCGGCAAGCTAGATGGAGTTTATTCCTGCTATAGACCTGATTGAGGGCAAGTGCGTACGGTTGATCCAGGGTGACTTTGACCGGCAGATAAGCTATGGGAACCCCGTTTCAACGGCGCAGGAAATGGAGTCCCAGGGCGCGGCATGGTTGCATCTTGTTGATCTTGACGCCGCCAGGTCCCGAAATGGTCCGAACCGCGATGTCATCAAGAGGATTTGTCAGAGCGTCAATCTTAGTCTCGAGGTTGGTGGAGGAGTCAGGTCTTTTGAAGACGCACGCGAGCTTTTTGATGCCGGCGTCACCAGGGTGATCCTTGGAACGATGGCAATCGAGGATCCCGGTCTAGTACAGCGCCTGGCTGAAAATTATCCCGGCAAAGTGGTGGTCGGACTGGACTACCGGAGAAATTCGGGGAGACGTGAGGTTGCCTTGAAGGGTTGGCTGGAAGGTTCTGGACGGGATCTATTTGAAGTTCTTCCGTCTCTGGTGGCTTGTGGCGCTTCGGCCGTGGTTGCAACTGACATTAGCCGTGACGGGACATTCAAGGGGCCTGACATTGAAACCTTGGATGAACTCTTGGTGTTCGCCGCGGGGAGTGGAATTGAGGTAATTGCGTCTGGCGGCGTATCTAACACTGGAGATCTTTTGGATTTGAGAGCTTTGAGTCATGAGGGAGTATCTCTGTTTGGTGTAATCTCCGGACGTGCGATTCATGACGGCAGATTGGATGTGGGAGAGGCTGTGAGACTTTGCCGAATGTGAGGGTCATTCCGTGTCTTGATGTTGACCAAGGACGTGTTGTGAAAGGCATTAACTTCCTTTCTCTCCGTGATGCAGGCGATCCAGTCGAGCTTGCGGAGTACTATGACCGTTCCGGCGCTGATGAACTGGTTTTTTTGGACATTACGGCGTCGTCTGACGATAGGGCGATCATGGCAGAGGTGGTTGCGGCGACTGCGCAGAAGGTCTTTATTCCCTTTACCGTGGGCGGCGGTATCCGTTCCAATGACGATGCCAGATTGATGCTGAGGGCGGGGGCTGACAAGGTATCCATTAATTCGGCTGCAATTGCCAATCCTGGATTGATAAGTGATTTGGCTCATGAATTCGGTTCGCAATGCGTTGTTGTGGCCATCGACGCGAAGAGCACCAATGACGGTGGCTATGAAGTGTTTAGCCACGGTGGCAGAAATGCGTCCGGTATAGATGTTTTTGAATGGTCGAGGCGTGCCGAGTCTCTTGGTGCAGGTGAGATTCTTCTGACCTCGATGGACCGTGATGGGACCAAGGATGGCTTTGACATAGCTCTAACCAGGGGAGTCGTCGATTTGGTTTCGATTCCGGTTATTGCCAGTGGCGGCGTTGGAACGATTGCGCATTTTATAGAAGGTGCAATTAATGGTCACGCAGATGCGCTGCTCGCAGCGTCGGTATTCCACTTTGGTGAGATTACGGTCAAGGCGGTCAAAGATGAGCTGTTACGATCTGGTGTATCGGTTCGACCGTATGGTTCTTAGTTATATTGTTACTAACCGAGTTAGGCAAATAGAGATGATCTCCTCAAATGAACGTCTTCCAATTACGATGCTCACGGATCGGGTGCTTGTAGAGATTCCGTCAAACGATGGCGACCGCCATTCAAGATCTGGGATATTGATACCTGCGACGGCGCAGGTGGCAAAGCGGCTTGTCTGGGCGGAGGTGGTTGCGGTTGGACCGAATGTGAGGTCGATCCAACCTGGAAATAAGGTACTGTTCTCTCCCGACGATCGTTATGAGGTGGAAGTCCAGGGTGAGGACTATCTGATTCTGCGAGAGAGGGATATCCATGCGGTCGCGTCCTTGTCAGCGGAGTCTGAAACTGGGCTTTATCTATGATCTCCGCCAATATCAACAAAAGAATTTTAGCTTCTGAACTGATACATCTGGTGAAGTTCACCGGCGAAGGCTTGGTCCCGGCAATCGTGCAGGACAGAGCATCCGGATCCGTGCTGATGATGGCATGGATGAATAGGGAGAGTTTGGAAAAGACAATCGACTCCGGTCGCACATGGTTCTGGTCTAGGTCACGCCAGGAACTGTGGGCAAAGGGTGATACCTCAGGAGATATCCAACTGGTGTTGGATATTGCCATTGATTGCGATGGCGACACCCTTCTAATCGAAGTGGATCAGAAGGGTAATGGGGCATGTCACACGGGAAATTTCAGCTGTTTTTACAGCGGAGTCGATTACCAGAGTGGAAAAGGCGGCTAAGCCGTGTCCGGAACATTCGAAAGTTTTAGGAGCGCATATGACTCCGGTAGTGGCTACCAGCTGATTCCTGTCTTCAAAGAGTATCTTGCGGATACTTTGACTCCGGTGTCAGCTTTTTTGGCGCTTGTTGGCTATGAAGGTGAAGGGTTCCTACTGGAATCGGTGGACAAAGGTGAGCGTTGGTCGCGGTTTTCCTTTGTGGGACGCAATACGCTGGCCGAGATTTCGCTGACCTCTGGAGTTCTAAAGGTAGACAGTACTGTTGCCCTGCCCCTGCCGACCGGGCCAAATGGGTTTCTCGCCACGCTTGAGACGCTTCTAGGCAACATTAGTGCGGCAGGGCTGGACAACCTTTCCCCGCTTCATGCCGGTTTTGTCGGTTATATGGGTTATGACGTGATACGGGAGATTGAAGAATTGCCTCCGGCACCTTCCGACGAATATGGCCTGCCCGATGCGATGATGCGACTAATTGGCGAGTTAGCGGTTTTTGACCACTGGAAGCAGAAGATCGTACTTGTTTCCAATGTCTTGTTGGGACCGGATGTTGATTTGGAAGAGTTGCAGGAGCGATACCAGGGTGGTCTTGACCGTATTCAGGCTATGTATGAGGAACTTAGTCTCACTTCTCCTGGAAGGTTGAATCTTTCAATCGGCCAAGACTTAGATCCGGTTGAGGCGGCTTGCTCGTTGTCATCCCAGGAGTACGCATTGGCAGTTAAGGCCGCCCAAGAGTATATAGCTGCAGGAGATATCTTTCAAGTGGTGCTTTCAAAGAGGTTTTCCTTCGAGTTGGAGGCACATCCTGTAAATTTCTATCGTGTCCTTCGTCAATTGAACCCATCGCCTTATATGTACCTGTTGAGATATGGATCCATTACAGTTGCAGGATCGTCGCCGGAACCAATGGTGAAGGTGGTGGGGGATCGGGTGATTTCCCGCCCAATTGCAGGAACGAGACCGAGAGGAGCTTCCGACCTAGAGGATCAGGCACTCGCTGCTGAGTTGTTGGAGCATCCCAAGGAGGTCGCGGAACATATCATGCTGGTGGATTTAGCACGCAATGATGTAGGTCGGGTTGCTGAATTCAACACAGAAGGTATGGACGAACTGATGGTGTTGGAGCGCTACTCGCATGTGATGCACATGACATCCCAGGTTTCGGCACGGAAGAGGGCTGATTGCACCGCCATAGACGTGCTCAGAGCGACGTTGCCAGCTGGCACGGTATCCGGTGCACCCAAGGTCAGGGCAATGGAGATCATCAATGAACTCGAACCGGTGAAGCGCGGCCCATATGCAGGGCTGGTGGGCTATGTTGACTTTTCCGGGAATCTTGACGCCGCTATAGCCATCCGGACACTGTTCTGCAACGCAGCGGGGAGGTCGTTTATTCAGGCTGGCGCCGGTATTGTCGCCGATTCGGATCCTGACGGTGAAGATCGGGAATGTTCAAGCAAGGCCCGCGCACTTCTGATAGCTGTATCCGCCGCTCGCATGCTCGAATCATTTTGACGTAATTTGATTAGGCTGGATTTGCTTTCGCTTCGCAAGCCTGAAAATGGATGAAACTGCAATGGGTTCAGCAATTTGGATTAGAGATAACGAAGTTATTTCGTCATTCGGCGACCAGTCCGGGTGGTATCTCAACGGACAGCTTTCCGTGAATGTGGATTCGTTGCGAATTGGTGAGGCAAAGCGCGCCTTGCTGCTTGAACCCGATGGATCTCTGGTAGTTCCTGTTGGCGTGGTAAGGGCTGGGGAACATAAGTTCACACTCTTTGTGCCAGTTGGAACCTCTTCTGAGGTTTTAGCAAGGCTAGAGCGATTCCAGCTGCGGACCAAGGTGACGTTCGCTCGATCTAGTGGATCAGTGGTTTGGTTCTCGAATGATTCCGAATCGGATTTAGGGACCTTGTCTCAACTTTTAAAGGTTCATGTTCCAGAATTGGCCTTCGCTGACTCTACCATTTTGGGCGGGATTTCCTCGAGTGAATGCTACACCGGTCTCGGGAGCGCTGAAATTGGAGACTTACTCTCGGACCTGGACTTCATTGATCGGACTATGATATCGCGGATTTTGGCAGGCGAAGCTTTGTGGGGAGCTGAGATTTCTCCGGGAATGAACCCAACCGAACTGGGTGAATCGTTCACTAGGGCTCGGGCTGACTTCAACAAGGGCTGTTACACCGGTCAGGAACTGATCGAGCGTGTCGATTCCAGGGGATACAAGACTCCGAGGCGCCTTTCGAACTTTTTGATTTATGGGTTTGGGTCCGACCCTGGCGACCTGGTGAACAGGGTATTCGAAGAGGATCGGAAACCCGTTTTTACTGTTACTTCCGCAGAGGCTTATTCCCCAGGCAAAAGTGTCATCGCGCTTGGCTTTGCGCACAGAATTGGTGGAGAGTTTCGATCGCAGCATATCGGCGAAGATAGTATTGTCCACGCGGTTGGTTTGGGCGAGATCTCGAGGGTTTTGGCGCACGGGGAGTCTTGAGCGCGACCTGCTTGGACGGTATATGGAAGCAAAGACAAGGGTTTTGCGCTGGGGCAAATAACATCTATGTGAAGATGCCGACTTATTTGGACAAAATTATCTCAGATCACAGGGAAATGGCGCGGTCCGATCAGCGAAGGACCAGTGATCTGCTGTCCATGGCGCTCGAGAGAGATCCCTGCAGGGGGTTCAGGGGTGCACTTGCTGGTGATGGAGTATCAGTTATTGCAGAGATTAAAAGGAAGTCGCCGTCAAAGGGTGATCTCAATATTCGCTTGGAGCCGGCAAATTTGGCAAGGTCATATGAGCTCAACGGCGCGAGTTGTATCAGCATACTGACTGATGAGAAGTACTTTTCCGGTTCCTTGAGTGATCTTGTAATGGTGAGAAAGAGCGTGAATATTCCGATTCTTAGGAAGGACTTCACTGTCTGTTCCAACGACGTTTTGGACGCAAGATTGCATGGTGCCGACGCAGTGCTCTTGATAGTATCTGCGCTTTCGCAGCAGGAATTGGCGGATCTTCATGGTTTTGCTCTCGAGGTTGGCATGGATGTCTTGGTCGAGGTTCATGACGAGGCGGAATTGGAGCGGGCAAGGGCAGTTGGGGCGGACCTGGTGGGAGTTAATCAGCGCAACCTGTCGACGTTTGAGGTCGACCCGGGTAAGGCCGTGTCGATGGCAAAGCTATTCGACGCATCGGTGGTCAAGGTGTGTGAGTCTGGGATCTCCAAGCCGAGCCAGATGCTGGAATTGGCTCGGGCCGGATATGAGGCGGTACTAGTGGGTGAGACTTTGGTGAAGTCATCTGATCCTGGAAAGACGCTGCAGGAGCTGCTTTCCGCGGGACGGGGCGGGTTCTAGATGTTTGTGAAGATTTGTGGCATAACCAACGAGAGCGACGCACTGCTGTCGGTTGCACTCGGCGCAGATGCCTTGGGTTTTATCTTTGCACCTTCCGTTCGACAGGTGACAAAAGAACAGGTGAAGGATATTGTCCGGCAGCTTCCGTCTGAGGTAGTGACCATAGGTGTGTTTGTCGACGAGAGACCAGAGACTGTTGTCAGAATTGTTCATGAAATTGGGCTCACGGGAGCCCAGCTGAGCGGGTCTGAAGGCCCCAATGGTGCAGAGTATGTTGCGTCCCGTGTCCCCATAGTGCTTAAGAGTTTTTCTGGTCGGCAACCTTCGATGACCATGCTTTCCCAATACCAGGTGAGTGCGATACTGATGGATTCTTCAACCCCCGGTTCCGGAAGAACCTTTGACTGGTCATCAATTATTGGCCTCTCCTCTGCGGTGCGTTTGATTCTCGCAGGTGGATTGAACCCGGAGAATGTGGGAGAAGCAATTAGGGTTGTCCGGCCCTTCGGTGTGGACGTTTCCACTGGAGTGGAGGCCAAGCCTGGCAAGAAAGATCCTGCCAAGCTGAGGGCCTTCATTTCTAGGGCAAGAAGCGCCTTGGCGGAAGTGCATGGTCATGCTGCAGATTTTGAGACCGGTGTAAATCCATTTATTCAGGATCTGATTGCACAGCAGACCGCGCTCTTGGAGAACCAGACAGACGGAGTATTCGATTGGGAGGAAGAACTTTGAGCATTATGGGTCCACCTTCGGCGTCCGGGCGATTTGGGGAGTACGGAGGCCGCTTCGTGCCGGAATCATTGATACCCGCGTGTTTCGAACTCGAGGCGGTTTTCAATGAGGCATGGGGGGATCCTGAGTTCGTTGGTGAGTATCGACGGATTCTCACCGAATACGGTGGTCGACCGACTCCGGTTACTGAGTTGCGCCGTTTCTCACAGAAGTTGGGGATTCGGGTGTTCCTCAAGCGGGAAGATCTGGCTCACACGGGTAGCCATAAGATAAACAATGTGATTGGCCAGGCGTTGCTGACTCGACGCATGGGCAAGACGAGGCTTATCGCCGAGACTGGTGCAGGTCAGCATGGTGTCGCTACGGCTACCGCTGCGGCGCTGCTTGGTTTGGAGTGCGTCGTATATATGGGCGAAGTTGACGTGGCGCGCCAAGCTCTGAACGTGTTCCGCATGAAACTGCTTGGTGCCTCCGTTATATCGGTGGTGTCAGGATCGAGAACACTGAAGGACGCAATAAACGAGGCCATGCGGGAGTGGGTTGCCAGCGTTGACAGCACCCACTACTGCATTGGTTCAGTGATGGGTCCACATCCGTATCCGTACATGGTTAGAGAGTTTCAACGGATAGTTGGCGACGAGGCCTTGGTCCAGAGCAAGGAGATTCTAGGTGGGAAAGTTCCAGATTACGTGGTTGCTTGCGTCGGTGGCGGATCCAATGCCGCAGGGACATTTGCGGGATTTGTTGACACGACGGCGAAGCTAGTCGGGGTGGAACCAGAGGGCGGTGCCGCGATAAACCGTGGCATTCCCGGGGTTGTGCATGGAATGCGATCTAATTTACTGCAGGATGACGTTGGGCAGGTGCTGGAGGCTCATTCCATTTCGGCCGGGTTGGATTATCCTGGAGTGGGTCCGGAGCATTCCTACCTCGCTTCAATAGGCCGGGCAACATATGTGACAGCAAATGATGACGAGGTTTTGAACGCCTTACAGGTACTTTCGAAGCTTGAGGGGATTATTCCAGCTCTCGAACCGGCGCATGCAATTGCTTATGTGATTCGTGAGGCAGGCAAGGAGATTCCATTGGGATCGACGGCTTTGGTAACCATGTCAGGCAGGGGAGACAAAGATGCGGAGTCGGTAGCTCAACTGTTGGGAGATGACGTTTAGTGTCAAGAGAATCGCTGGGAAGGTTAGAGCTGGCTCTCACTGACAAGAAGGTATCTGGTCGGAAGCTGTTAGTTCCATATGTTTGTGGGGGATTCGGAGATTGGGTGGAGACAATTTACGCAATAATTGAAGCTGGCGCTGATGCGGTTGAGGTAGGTATTCCGTTCTCTGACCCAATTATGGATGGTCCCACGATTCAAGAAGCAGCACAGAAGGCTCTGGAGGCTGGCGCGACTCCCTCGCAGATCCTATCGGAGGTTCGCCGAGCAAATTTTTCGGTACCGATTGCGGTGATGACCTACTACAACATTATCCATCATGCTGGCCATGAGAGATTTGCCAAGGAACTCGAGCAGTGCGGAGTCGCTGGCGCGATCATTCCCGATCTTCAGCTCGACGAGGCAACCGACTGGATTCGTGTGTCAGGTGAGAACGGAATTGAGAATGTGCTGCTTGCCGCGCCTTCAACGCCGCCCGAACGGCTGAAGCGCCTTGCCGACAACTCTAGAGGATTTGTTTACGGAGTTGGCCGTATGGGAGTGACTGGTGAGCGTGCATCTCTGGCGGACTCGGCGTCAGAAATTGCAAGGAGACTCAAGGAGTGTACGGAAAAGCCGGTCCTTGTCGGTGTCGGTGTATCCGATGCTGGCCAGGCCGCTTTGGTCTCCAGGGTTTCGGATGGCGTGATAGTTGGATCAGCGCTTGTGCGACGTCTGTTACAGGGCGGTGGTCCGCAAGCCGCACATGATTTTGTTGGAGAGTTGCGCCGTGGATTAGATGATGGTTGAGTTGCATGCGTCCCAGGTAGAGGCGTGTAAGCGGAAATGCACCGGACTGTTCTGATCTATTGCCGGTGGTGGATCGGTGGATTCGATGCAAATGCTGGTCAACTTGGCTTATAAAAGCCTTGCTTCGGCGTGGTCAGCTTGAGATGGATGTTAAACGTCGGGCAGGCAATGGATCGCGGACTTTTCCAGTAGATGCGTTCGAATTTCATCATTGTGAGGTATTTATTTTTGGTTGGTCGGGCCTTGATTGCAGGTGCATCGAGAAAGCACTTGTTAAGGGCTAGTTGATGGGGATAAAAATCGACCGATTTCGCATTTTTGAATCAGAGGTTTGAGATGATGCGAAAATCTGGGTAGCGGCGTAGCGCGTACCGAAACCTGTAGATCGCGGATATGCCTTGGAGTGGTGGTCAATTCCCGCCTTGGCACATTTGGCTTTGAATATGGGCCTTTTCTCAATGGCTAAGTCCATGGGATTCTTGAAGACTGGTGACTTGTGCCACTTCTTGGAGAGGTTGAAGCCTCACGGCGTTGCTTTGTCTATGAAGGGATGGTGTCGCTATATGTGCTGTCCCCAAGGGGGAGCAGTTTTGCGTCGAGAATCTTGTGTGCCTAATTGACATCCGCGTCTGCTGCTATTTATCTCTTCTGCTCACGACTACATTGAAAAACTACAACATCTTGGGTACGGATGCCATCAGAAGTCGTGACAGTGGAGCTGCTCCCCATCCCGGGACCGACTAACTCTTGTGCTGGCTCTTATTTGTGGAACGACGGCTGTGTGAAGTTCATCTGCCAAATGGTCGAGTGACGCGCGTAACTCTGTGTGAGATCTAAGGTTCTTCCTCTGGCCAGTTGCTGCCATCAAACAGAGCCGGATCAATCCGGGTT
>JAJYDM010000105.1:0-463 GCA_021777475.1 Actinomycetes bacterium
AAGAGCAATGGCCACCGCATCCGAAAAAGTAATGCTCATCCCAACCAGCCCCAGGTTAGGAAAACAGGATTTTCGGCTTCAAAGCGCCAAGAGCCGTTTGGGAGGAGCTTGCCCACCGGGAGCATGACTTGCATAAGACGGCCGAGGAGATTAGCTGCAGTGACGGCCCTGTCGATTGCCGCAAAGCTGGCCAGCACAAATGTCGGCGCTGTAAGACGCTTTTTAAGGGTGTTTAACACTTCCAATCCGCCCCCGCCAACAAACACGGCGTTCGGATCGGGGAGCTGCCACATCACGTCTTCCGAGCGCCCCGCAATGACCATCGCGGTAGAAAGTTTCTCGGAGTTGAGTTGTGCGAGCCTGACTTGGATCGGATCTTGGTCGACCAGGAAAATTCTCAGGGAAGAAACCCTTTGGGCGGCTGAAATTCCAACGCTTCCGCTGCCGGCGCCTAAGTCCCACA
>JAJYDM010000105.1:473-6225 GCA_021777475.1 Actinomycetes bacterium
GAAAGGATAACCTCTCTGACTTCAGGCTTGGTTATCATATTCCCTCTGTGAAAAAACTCGGAGCCGCTTTCGGATCGGGATAGGTTGGAAATCGACGGAGCCTTTCGGATCATGTTCCTTATACCCACAAGTATTGAGTTAGGGTCAAAGAGCTGCATACTTAGTTTTTCAAGAGAGGCTTCTGTTACCGACTCGGTGTTGGCGCCAAGATCCGTGCAGACAAGATATCTGTCGAACGGTGCCTTGGCATCGAGGAGGAGTTGAGCCATGAACTGTGGGGTGTGTTCAGAAGAACATAGTACCGCTAGCTTGTCGATCGAGTTATGGGGCTGTATGGCCCTGACCAGTTCGGTTAGAACGCTTTGATATGACCTTCCGTGGGCGCTTATAACAGCCGCGTCTTCCCAGTTAGTCCCGGCTCTGGCAAAGGCTAGTGATACCGACGAAATGACCGGATGGATGAGTAGTTGGGAATCGGGAAATGCGCGTTTGAGCAGCCTAACGATTCCAAAGTATCCTGGATCCCCCGATGCAAGTACGAGCAGGTTGCCCTGCTCTTTTGACATCTCCTTGATCAGTTGGTCCATTCCCAAAGTCCAGGTGAGCCGTTGGGGAATTGCGGAGCTGACGCTTGCCTCGAGCAACGCAATTTGCCTTTTAGATCCAACCACAGCCGAACTGTCGGCCAGCATCGCCGCTACTTCGTCTTTCGCAATTCCGAAGCGGCCTGATGCGTCAATTCCGATTACGAAGATCCGACTAGGCACGAGCCACGACCCACTTACCTTCGAAGTCCACCATGATCACCGTGAGGTCAACCGGTTTTGAAAAGTGATCGAGGCAAGCCTTCTTCGCCATCTGGCAGAGAAGTTCCAACGGGCCAAGCTCGTTCGCTTCGACACAAACCTCGAAGAAGTGTCTGGCCGTTTTGGTGGCTGTGGCAGCTTGCAGCACTGGCGACGACGCGTTTGCCGCCTTGGCCACTTCAACGAGCACATCACTATTGAGGTCCGACCGGTGAAAGTGAGTCATCATCACCTCATTCGCCAGCTTTGAGATCTTGCCAACCATGCCGACCCAGGTGATTTTCTCAACACCTAGTTTCGCAGCGTTCTTAAGGGCCACGCCGGTGAAGTCACCTACTTCGACAAAACAAACTTCATCGAAATCTGGAAACAGGTCCATGGCACATTTTTCGGACCTGGACCCGGTGGATAGAACTAGTTCACGCTCACCCTGTGCGACGGCAACATTGATCTGCTGCACCACTGAGGCTCGGTAGGCAGCGGTTGAAAATGGTCGTACTATCCCGGTTGTTCCCAGAATCGATATACCTCCGATTATCCCGAGACGGGCGTTGGTGGTTCTTTTGGCCATTTCCACTCCGCCGGGAACACTGAACACCAGTTCAAGGCCCTTGTCTGTAACCTCCCTTACTGCCCGAGCAATCATCCTGGCCGGGACAGGATTTATGGCCGGAGACCCCACCGCCAGACCCAAGCCAGGTTTGGTAATGGTACCAATTCCGGAACCAGCCACGAAGATGAGTTCATCGGTTGCGGGCAGCTCTGTTGCGTGTACTGTCATGCGCGCTCCGTCGGTACAGTCGGGATCGTCACCAGCATCTTTTACAACTACGGCACCATGATCTCCAGAGTCCTCGACGGGGAAAGTGGCCCGTTGACCTGAGGGGAGTTCTACTTCGACTTCGACAGGAAGGGTTCCGGTCACCAGAAGCGTTACTGCAGCCTTCGCAGCTGCACTTGCGCATGTTCCTGTTGTCCAGCCAGTACGCAATTGTTTAGGTTCTGTTGGACTCACGGCTAATCCTTAATTTTGCACTGGATTGCCAGTTTATTATTTGCAGACGATTTCAATGGCAGAAAGACTGGCGTTGGTCTCCAAAAGAGTTGTCATGGGCGCTCTTTGACTGGCCGGCCGGTTGTGGTGCCTGGCAAAGAGCGCTTTCTGAACCGATGCGCATAGTTAGGTGAATATAGGTGGGAGCGTTTTGTTGGCCCACTCAGAACCTCTCCCACAATTACCAGGACAGTTCTATTCGCTCCGCTTGTTGCCATCTCTTTGGCAAGGGACCCGATATTGGTTATGACTACCTTTTCATCGCTCCAAGTCGCCCGGATCACGATTGCGGCCGGGGTCGATTTATTAAATGCGGATCCTTCGCACAGAAGCTCATCCTGCAGCTCCTGTGGCCGGGCGCCGGAGAGGAATATGCCAAGAGTCCCGCCGATTTTGGCATATGCACTGACACTTTCGCGCTTGGGCATTGAAGCCTTGGTTTTCCCTGCCAGCCTGGTGAACACGACGCTCTGAGAGAGTGCTGGAATGGTGAATTCCCGCTGAAGAATTGCTGCCGCTGCGGCAACCGAAGTTACTCCCGGAACAATTTCGAAGCTGATCTGATTCTCAATACAGAAGTCGATCTGCTCTTGCAGTGCGCCGTAGACCGACGGGTCGCCGGAGTGAAGGCGCACAACTTTGCTATCTCCGCTCGAAGCATATACATGCAGCACGTCCTCCAATGTCATACCTGCAGAATCAAGGATCACGGCATCGTCATTGCAGTGGGAAAGCAGTTCCTGCGGGACTAGCGAAGACGCCCAGATTACGGTAGCGGCTTCACTAAGGCGATCCCTTCCCTTTATTGTTATCAACTCTGGATCGCCAGGTCCTGCGCCTACAAAGCTAATCAATTTGTACCCTTTTCCGAAGCATATCTGTGTCCCATCAGTGGGCGCCCTTTTTTCGAAGCGGCGGAGCTATTACCGTCGCAAGGTAGGAGATTTTTGGTTCCGTTATGGCCTCCAGCATCGTTATCTGTCCACCGTCAAGTCCAAGTAGTTCGCCCACGACGGCGCCATCCAGGCGGCCGGCCTGTTCAAGTGCTTCTCTAATCCTGCCGATTTGACGGCCGCCTTTGTAAATTACTACAGCGGCATTGGGGTGTTGCAGAGACTCTTTCACATCGTCGATTCCTTCGAAGGCGGTAACAAGGAACAGTTTTTCCGTCTCGTCCAAGAGATTTAGCCCACTAGCTGCCGCAACCTCCTGAAACGCCATGATGCCAGGAACCGTTCTGATCTCCACTGACGGGGAAAGTTTCGTGACCTCTCTTGCAACCAGGGAGAATGTGGAAAAGATATTGGGGTCGCCAAGAGTGACAAATGCAAGTGTCTTTCCCTCCTTTAGCGGAGCAAGGAGAGTTTCGGCCGCCCTTTTAGCGCCGCGGCTTCTCGCTTGAACGCCGGTCTCTCCGGGACTCATGTCGAAGATAAGTCTTTGACACTCGATATCCGGAAGGATCTGCCGCACAATGCCTTCGGCCCGGCCTTCGGTATCGGGGGCGGAGCACGGGGCGATCACAAGATCTGCAGATTGGAGAGCGTCGAGGGCCCTGAGGGTGACGTTGCCTGGATCACCAGGTCCTACCCCGATGCCGATCAATTGACCGGGCTTACCCTGTATTGCCGGCGAATTGTTCAAGGCCTACCTCTGTCGGAGAAACAAACAACTGATTTTTACCGAGCCTAATAACCTCCTAGATGATGCAAGGCCTACGGACGAACCTTGGAGCATCAACGTGTTGGGTGTCATGGTTCAACGTCAGGTGGTCCCGGGGGCAGTATCGCATTGCGGAAGGATGATTCGAGAGATTCATAGCACTGTTGGCAGTGCAGGCGACTCAGGTGGAAAACCGTGCCAGGTCGTGACCGACTGTGACCTGTCCCTGAAACGATTTTCGAACATCGCGCATTAGATCCTCTGGATTTCCGCCAGCTAACATTAGATGGGAAAGGACAAGGTGCTTAACATTGGCGACAGCGGAGATTTCTCCAACTTCCAAGGAGGATGTGTGGTAGCTGAGAATTCTTTCGAAACGGGCCCTGTCAGCACCTTTTGACTGGACGATGGAGAGTCTCATCCCCTCTTCCCATGCAACCTCATGAACCAGCAAATCTGCGTTCTGGGCATGTTTGATCAGGTTATCGCACATGCGAGTGTCCCCAGAAATGACCACGGCCTGGTCGCCAAGCTCGAAACGGAAGCCGAAAGCGTGTTTGACGGGCTTGTGGTCGACAGCAAAAGCGACCATGTGCCAGTTCCCATGGGTGAACGACAAACCGTCCTTGAGCTCAACTATTTTTAACATCAGGTCGGTTTTGGTTACTGCGCCTTCCTCGGTGCGGAGCCGAATGTCCTCTTCGAAGGCGTGGAGGAGACGCTCCATGAACTCGGTTGTACCGGGTGGTCCGATGAGAAGCGGTGGCGTACCAGTCCACCATCGGGCGACCCATCCAGCCCAAAGGAAGTCGTTGAGGCCGGAGACATGGTCCGAGTGGAGGTGGGTGAGGAGAATGTGGCTGATCGCTTTGACATTCGAACCCGACTCAAGAAACCGATGTAGTGTGCCGGCCCCGCAATCAATTAGTACTACATCGCCATCCAATTCTACGATTTGACTTGGGCCATGTCGGTCACGGTCAGGCAGCGGGGTGCCGGTTCCCAACAGCGTTAGCGTGATTTTTCTGTCGGAACCCTGGGATGAGTTCATGATTCGTTGGCTGTCGCTAGTAGGACTTCCGCCAACGCAGTATTGTCGTCTGGAATTTCCTCTTGTCCGTGCTTGCTCTTCATGATTAAATCCCTACATCTGTTCAAATTCCGCCTCCCGTCGTGGTGGTGAATAGAGTAGCCCAGCAGATTTCGCCGATTGCCAGGTGCAAAGATTTTCGTTCAACTGGCGACTTCTATATAGGTTCGAACATGGCGAAGCGGAACTGCGATTCAGATCCCGATGGCTTAACTGCTCGTCGTCGGTAAAGAGATTGGTCTCCGAGAGGCGACGAACTGAACTAAGAGTTCTACGAAGTGTGCTGTGCGCTGGGACCGTTCATCTTTTCGCCATGCCACAAATGTGGGCAGCGTCGGCAGTTGCGCGTCTGTAATTTTGACCGGAAAAGGGGACCGCGTTTCCTTTAGGGTCAGGTTGGATAGCATTCCCTCAGCTACTATTCCCCGAACCCCTGAGTGGTGCTTGACGATTTGAGTGATTACCAGAGGGTGGTTTATATGCACAATGCTTCGAGGCCACACGTTGCGCTCATTGAAGAAGGTTTCAATGAGTTGCCAAGCCAAATAGTCACGTACTGGTGCGAAGAGCTCCCAATCACGGATAGTGGCCAATGGAACTTCCGAAAGAGGCTCACCACTGATTAGTGTCAAGCGGTCTTCAAAGAGCCTGCGTGAGGACAGATTGGGAAAGTTTCCAACACTATGCAGCAAACCGACACTAAACCGTCCCGACTCCAGACCCTGAAGCATTTCGGGTGGATGGCAAACAATTACCCCGGAGGCAGTCTTTTGGTTAGTTTGACTAAGGAAGGCCAGGAATTGCGGAAGAATTAGGCTGGCCAGATCCGGAGTTGCAGCTATCCAAAGCTCGTCCTGCGATGGTGCTGGAGTCATCGCTTTGCGAATATCCTGCCAGGTACCGAGTAAACGTGGGGCCAGTGCGGCGAAGAGTTCACCCTCTGGGGTCAGAGTGATCCCTCTTGGTGTCCTCTCCAATAACGTGACGCCCAGTTCGCGTTCCAAGGTGCGAAGCTTGTTGTTGAGTGTGGGTTCTGTCATATAAGTCTCTTCGGCTGCTCGTCGAAGCGATCGATGGCGCAAGATATTTACGAAGAGTTGGACCCTTGCTTCATCCATTCGCCCTCCCAGCCGAGGCACT
>JAJYDM010000106.1 GCA_021777475.1 Actinomycetes bacterium
GGTTTGTTCACAAAGTCCCCACACCACCGGCACTTCCGACCGTCGCGTGGATCAACCAACCGGAGAAGGAGACTACTGACTCACTAAATAATTGAAAGAATTGTCTCAAAAAACTTGACACGCGCCGCAGCGCCAACCGCCAACAATGCGGGGCTTGACGCAGCAACAAGGGGAATGAAAGAGCGTTGCCTCGACGAAAAGACAGGACTGAAATGAGTACATTTCCGAGAGACAGCTCCACCAAGACCTGTCCCAAGTGCCTAGCACTTAATCGCCCGAGTGCGCGGTAATACCGGTGCAAGAACCCTTGATGCAACTTAGCATGTCACCGAAACGCGCTAGGAACATCAATGCCTTATAGCGTGCAATTTTCGGGGAGTACACCATTAGGTGCGAACATAGGGCTCCGCATCACTTATCTCCGGGCTGTCCAACGCTGGCACAAAGATCGCCGCACTGTGCACCACAAGGTGCATCGCCGCAAGGCGAGAGCCCTGAATAGTTCCCAGAACCGGGCCTCGCTTGGAGCAGTTCAGGTGAGCGAGCCGACCGAAGCCAAGTTATCCACCGGCTCCCAAGAGCCAGACCCGGTGGTCGTGGTGGCGTGACAGAAGCGTTCGCCGGTAACCCTTATCGAACGGATGGGTCAGAAGCCTCGTCCGTAATGGCGTGGAGGTTCACGACCATTGCTTTGAAGTCCAGGTCAGATTTGACGAACTTCTTTGACGGATTCAGGTAAAGGCGTGATCTTCACAGAGTTTCATCTCATCCAGTTCTTTTGGCGCGATTCAGCTTGAGAAATGTTGATTTGAGCGGCTTATCTTTTCGGCCAAGAATATGGAAGCATCCATGTGGTTGACCTCGATTCAACCGTCATTAGTCCCGACGGGCTGCTTCGCCAAAACTATTGATATCTAGTCGCCAAAACTATCAGTATTTGATTGCCAAAACTATCAAAATCTGCTCTAGACTCTACCCGCAGGATTGCGAAGGGGAAAGATAATGACGTACCGGAGGAGAGTGGTCGATAGTGAACTGCGTGAACGACTTGGCGCCAATGGTGCGGTGCTCATTGAAGGCCCAAAAGCATGTGGTAAGACCGAGACAGCCCTTCAAATCGCCAACAGTTCGGTGATGCTTGACGTTGACGTCCAAGCGAAACTCGCATTGGCCGTCGATCCATCGCTAGTACTTGAAGGAGCCACTCCGAGGCTCCTCGACGAGTGGCAAGAATACCCGAGCATATGGAATGAAGTTCGTAGAACGGTTGACCTGCGCAAGGCACCTGGACAGTTCATACTCACCGGTTCGTCAGTTCCGAACGATGACGCCAACCGTCACAGCGGCGCCGGCCGATTCTCGATCTTGAAAATGCGTCCAATGACAATGTTTGAGACCGGTCACTCCGCTGGCACAATTTCTCTCATGCGGCTCATGGAGGGCGAATCGCCGAGATCGAAGCAGCGGGATTTGTCGATGGCGGACCTCGCTGATCTCATAGTGCGAGGTGGTTGGCCACGACACCTCGAACTGAGTTCACGCGCGGCGGCGCGCTCGGTGCGTGACTATCTAGACAATATTCGCCATGTCGACGTTCAGCGGGTTGCAGGTGGGCATCGAGATCCCGAGCGACTTCAGCGCCTCTTGCGATCGCTCGCACGCAACGTCGCTACAGAAGTTGCCATCGACGTCTTGGCCGCCGATGCCGGGGGAGATTATGGACCGTTGGCCCACAACACGGTTGTTGACTACCTTGATGTGCTGGAACGACTCATGGTGATTGAAAACCAGCCAGCGTGGTCACCGCATCTGCGGTCGCGTACCACGTTGCGGCGCTCGGCGAAACGCCATTTCATTGACCCGTCCCTTGCAGTTGCAGCGCTTGGAGCTACCACTGACCGACTGGTAAGAGACTTTGCGGCGCTCGGTCTGTTGTTCGAATCGTTGGTGGTTCGTGATCTGCGCGTGCTTGCCCAACCGCTGGATGGAGAAGTGTTTCACTACCGAGATAAGAGCGACTTAGAAGTCGATGTGATCGTGCAATTGCGGGATAGCCGATGGGGAGCTTTCGAGGTGAAACTGGGTGCGGCACGAATTGATGAAGGAGCCGCATCACTTTTGAAGTTTGCGTCCAAGATCGATAACGAGCTGACCGGGGAACCTGGCATACTCGGAGTGATCACGCCAGGTGGTTACGGCTACGTTCGGCCAGATGGGGTTGCAGTGATTCCAATGACGGCGCTGGGTCCGTAGTCGATCGCGACATCACGTGCAGTCCCTCATTGGTGAAAAGGCTTCATCAAGGCGACCCTGAGTCAGCAGGGAAATTATCATATGTGGTAAACTTAATGTATGCAGGCATCAAAGGAGCCGAAACCAACCGTCGCAAGTTATCTGCTCAAACAAGCTTTGCGGAGTTCGAACATGACAGCTCGGCAGCTGGCACAAAAGACAGGCATTGCCGAAGGGCGAATAAGCAACTACATACACGGCAAGCATGATCCAACCGTCGAACAGTTTGCGAAACTTTGCAATGCGTTGGGGGTAAATCTTTCGCTCGCCACTTTTGCGCAAGCCAATGACAACAATGGGATAACCCTTGCTCAATTGCTAGAACTAAGCGACGCGATATTAGTGGGGGCTATTCGTCGAAATCCAATGGCTTTGCCAGGGACTTTCCATGAGTTGATCAATGTCTAGCGAACTTCCGTCACTTGTAGAACTGATCGTTGAAATCAATGACAACTTGACGAAAGCGAAAATATCCCACGGATTCGGCGGAGCAGTGGCGCTCGCGTACTACACGGCTGAGCCTAGGGCAACAGATGACATTGATCTAAACATCAGCGCTCCCAAGAGCCGCATTGGAGAAGTGTTCAACGTTCTTCCACCATCCATCAAATGGAGCGCTACCGACATCGCGCTGTGCGCAAAAGATGGGCAAATTCGCCTATGGTGTGGCATGCCAAAGGAAGGCATACCCGTAGACCTGTTTTTTCCTGAGCACGTTTTTCACGAAGCGGTTGCGAAGGCTACCAGCGAACATGCATTTAGAACCAAAGATTACAAAATACCGATAATTTCCGCAGCCCACTTGGCGGTGTTCAAGGTCCTGTTCAACCGCCCTCAGGACTGGGTGGATATCGAAAAGATGCTGCTGGCTGGTACTGTCGATTTAGTTGAAACGAATCGCTGGCTGGAAGAGCTGCTGGGCAAGGATGACGACTTGCTGCAGCGCTTTAGGTATCTATGTGACGAAGCCCTTAATTCCGATCTCGTAACGCATGCAACGAGCGAAAAAACTATTCATTGGGGAAAGTATCCATAGCGCCGAGAACCAACTGGCCGAAGCTTCTTCCTCCATCCTTCATAGCGCATTGGTTGACCAGAGAGGTAGAAGGTCGGCTTATGGTTCGAAGAAACACAACCGTGAACGGCGCGAATAGTACATGTGGGTTACCATTACTGAAATTGTTGTGACGATCTTTGTGGAAATCCCCTGGATTTATCAATGGCAGACTGGCATTCGTACCAAAGCGGCTCGTTGCCGCTAAATACTAATGGAGGACAGCTGACAGAGAGCTACATGAGGGGGTGGCTCAATCTCGCCGAAGGAGTCCAACAGTTGCGTGGCGAATTCGGTCCAAGGCAGGTGTCCAATCCAGAGGTTGTCCTTGATTGCTCTACGCACGATTTCCTGAAAGGAGCAGCGACAATTCTGTTGCCACACCAATAATGGCTTACAACAAACGCCTTCCCGATATAGAAAGCGAACCTGAAGCACCCCATTTGCAAGCGGCCAAAGAGGGTGAATTGTCTATCCGGCGCTGTTTCAAATGCGGCTATTTGCGTTGGCCCCCGAAACGATCTGTCCGGAGCGTCTGACCGGAGGCGGACATTGGGTCGACCTGAAGGGTGAAGGCGAGATCTGGAGCTTTGCCATGTATCACCGTGCAATGAATCCCGCATTCGCCGATGAGGTTTCCTACACGGTGGCAATGGTCAGACTTAGCGATGGAATAGGAATGATAGGACGGATTGCAGCCCCTCCGGATAGGGTAAGTATCGGTCAGAAAGTCTGGGCGGTGTTCGTGCCTATCACCGATGAGGTGACCGGTGACCCTTGTGCAATGGGAGCCCAGCAGGTAGCGGGAGGCTGGATCAATTCGTCCGTGGTGGCAAAGAAGGGGCTCGGAAGGCTTCGCGTTGGTTGTCAAACTCTACTTTCTGGAAATAGCGCGGGCGGCACGTACCTACTCACTTCTCTGCAAAGGTAGCAAACGCAGTCGAGCGCGGATTGGATCAATGGTCAATAAGGCGCCAGCCTCCAGCTCAGATGCCATTTGCCGCAAGGCTGCCACGACCTGGAACCCGATTACGTTCGGGCTGACATCTTAAGCACGAATCTGCACGACGCTCGGCTTTTCGCCATGCGTCACAGCCAGGATCGCGCTGAAGTCCAAATCGTGCGTGAGCACGACGTAGTCGTTCCCGGCGGCGTAAGCCATGATTTCAGAATCAGGAGCGTTATTCTTTCCAATCACCGACCAGTGAACGGCCTGGACACCGGCGTCGCTCAGCAACTTGATCCACGAGGGCGACAAATTCATATCTACGAGCAGCTTCATGCATTGGCCAACACGACTTCGCGTTCCTCCGCGCGCCATGCAGCGTATCGAAGTGCTTGCATGATGTCTTCGCGTTCCAGGTACGGATACTCGGCCAGAAGTTCATCGAAGCTGTGACCTGCACCAATCTGACCCACAACCATGCCAACCGTCACTCGCATACCACGGATGCAAGCCTTGCCGCCCATTATGTCGGGCTGTTGGGTGATGCGGTTCAATTGCGCCATGTCTATCTCCTTATTGTTACTTATTCTAATTGGGGCAGCGTGGGCAAACGTGTCCAAAACAAGCTTTCGGGTTGAATCCAAATCCAATATCACGAATCAAGATGGATTAAAAGCGCTCTTCAGAACAATGCATCGAGCTGGGCATCGTCGAACCCTTCACCCAAGTAAAGACCGGTGGCAACAACGACGCGTTCTTCATCTGGCGAGATCTCCCTCTGAGAGTCGGTTGCAGAGCATGCCTGTCCAGCAGTCATACCACCACGGAGGACGGTAACGTTCTTTGAAACTTCGGAAAGACGATCCGCCAAGAGCTCCAAGTTATCTTTGCGTTCCGTGTTCACAACGGGTGATCGGTTTTGCTTAGGATTTGCGAGGATAACATCAATTATGTGGGAACTGTGTCGAGATCTCAGGAGTACCCGCAGGCGGTTACTGAATCTTAGGTCGCTGGCTCCACCAGCGACCGGAACGATCCGCTACGCCACCGCATCCATTGAGGTCATCCCGCGCGTCCCTGACGCTCACCGGGTCGCACAAGCACTGCACCTTCTCCGTGGGAAGCTGAACGCCAATTCTCCGCATGTCTGACGAGATACGTGCAGTTACCTATAAGTCGGTAAGCCGTTTTCATATTTGGCAGGCTCCATGCCGCAGGAAAGAAACTTACGATCAGCAAGGCGAGCTTTTGCCAAACGAAGTTGATCTTGTCAGGGACGTTTAGGGAGGAACTCGTCAGGATTAGCGAGATCATTGATCAGGGCTTGGCGGGAGCGACGGTTTTCTTCAACTGGTCCTTCTCGTCCACAATTGGGCGCGACGGTTACGAAAACGGGCGGCCTGGTCACATCAATGCACGAGCCTGGAATCAAGGTCTTCTATGTAGCTCACTTTTATGACCTCGCCACCTCCTTTTCCAAGGCGTCTCGGTTCCAGCTCCCGTTTATGCGCGCCAGTCGCAAAGAGGACGGAGACCGTTCGCTCGTGCTCATTAACACGTGCCTTTGCCGACTGTATATGTCATGACATCTATGCGAGGTCTTCGGATCTGACCGTTGAGCGGTGTACTCTATGTGTGCTGTCCATCATTCTGGCTTGGATGATCTGGAGAAGTCGTAATCTTTGGCTGTGGATTTCTTGACCATGAAACTGATATATCTATTCCAACCAGAGTTTCAACCACTCAAGTGTTCGTTGCCACGCGAGCCGGGCTGCTTCCGGGTGGTACCTGCCGGGATTGGTATCGTTGTGGAACGCGTGCTGGGCACCGGGATATATTACCTTCTCGAATGTCTTGTGGTTCTGCTCCATTGCCTCGGTGATCTCGGCGATGCCGGAATTCACCCTCTCGTCAAGCTCACCGTATATCG
>JAJYDM010000020.1 GCA_021777475.1 Actinomycetes bacterium
GGCCGGTTGGATTGACAACTGCCCCATGTCCATTTTCCAAGTCCTCTAGTATTGGTATGTTCTAGAAAGACAAGGACCAATGACAAGTGATCTGAAGCCGGTAATTGAACAGTTCAAGAGGGACAGGAACACCCTCTTGGAGCAGCCGGTGGTTGATGCGCGCCAAATTGCCCGAGAACTCACATTGCTGTGCGACAGTCTTTTACAGTCTCTCTACCCGTCACCACCCCCACCGGGAACCGCACTGATAGCTCTGGGGAGCTACGCCGACTTCGAGATGACACCAAATAGCGACATAGACGTAGTACTACTCCACAGGCCAAAATTATCAGTTGAAAGCCTGGCGCAGTCGATCTGGTATCCGCTATGGGATGTCGGGCTGAAGATCGATAATTCTGTTCGCACTCCCAAAGAAGCGATAAAGATGGCGATCGCCGATCCAAGAGTCTTGAATGGACTATGTCGGCCAAGACTGATCGCCGGCGACGCTGACCTGGTCAGCGAATTGGACAAGACACTTCGAGAAACGTGGACCAAGAAACGAAAATCGCTGTTGGCCGTGGTCATCGAATTCGCCCAGCAACGGCACCGCGAGTCAGGAGAGTTGGCCTACCTACTTGAGCCCGACCTCAAGGACGCAAAGGGAGGCCTCCGAGACTTCGCGATAATCAAAGCTCTGGAATGCCTCGAAGATACCGATCTATTGGGCAGTGGCCTGATGGGGGTGTATGACGCACAAAAGTCACTGCATGAAACACGGGTAATGCTTCACCTCAAGAACCCGAGATCCTCCAACAGGCTTTTGCTCCAGGACCAGGACAGCGTAGCCGAAGGAATGAGTTTTCAGGATGCGGACGAACTGATGGAGGAGGTCGCGCAGGCCGGGAAAACCATATCCTTCGCGTTCGACACCATTTCAAGAAGGCTGACGGGACAAGTTACAAAGTCCTCGACCCCCAAACTGAATCTTCCAATCCCATTCTCGCTCCACGGTGACGAGATCCTCCTTTCCCTTCATGACGGGACAAGGCCTACGTTCTCGATGCTATTAAAGCTGGCAGCGATCGCTGCCTCCAACCGTCTGCACGTGTCCGAAAGGTCGTTAGAGGAGTTCGCCGATGCAAATCTTGATACGCCAAGGATGTTTAGCGAAGAAGAGTTCCAAAACTTCGTCAGCTTCCTTTCTGCCGGCCCTGCAATGATTCAGGTAGCAGAGGCGTTAGATCACTTCAGACTCTTTGAAATCATCATCCCGGAATGGAAGCAGGTCAGGTGTAAACCGCAGAGAAATGCCTACCATATTTACACCGTCGATCGCCATCTTTTGGAAACCGTGGTAAATGCGGCGATACTGCGGAGAAGGGTGAAGCGGCCCGATCTCCTCCTCATTTCAGCCCTACTCCACGACATTGGCAAGGGATTACCCGGAGACCACACGGAAGCCGGGGTGAGGGCCATTCCTCAAATATGTTCCCGCTTTGGCATGAACGAAAAAGACAAAGACATTATCCTGCGCTTAGTCCAGAATCACCTGACTCTGGCTGATACGGCAACCAGAAGAGACATATCGGATCCGACGACGATAACTAAAGTTGCGGAATTGCTTCAGGAACCACTGGTTGTGGAACTGCTAGAGGTCCTCACAGAAGCGGACTCATTGGCAACTGGAACCAGCGCCTGGAGTGGTTGGAAGGCAAACCTGGTGTCCGAACTTGCCAGCAGGACGCTTCGTGCTCTAGAAGGTCATCAGCCTGAAAGCGACACATTTCCTGGTGACGAGTTTGACTACCTATTGTCCCAGGTTGACAACGGATGGGCCATGGATGCCAACGCTGACACCCTCAAAATCGTCGCCCCCGACAAGCCCGGCCTGTTTTCTTTGGTGGCTGGAACTCTCGCGCTCGTGGGCACCGATATCGTCGCAGCGAGGGTTGGGTCCAAGGGCCCTATGGCTCTTGAGGATTTCGTCCTTCAACCTCCTGACGGTAGACCAGCAGACTGGAACAGGTTTAGGAGAGAACTACAAAAGAGCTTTGAGGAGCCCGGCAGTTTACAGCAGAGACTCCAGGAAAAGGCAAAAAATTACTCAAGGGCACGCAGGCGTTCCGGGGTGCAGCTGGTCCCACCCAGGGTTGTGGTGGCACCCGACGAATCTTCACGCGCAACTGTGGTGGAAGTCTGGGCACCTAACCGAATTGGCCTTCTCCACGACGTAACCGCAGTCATGGCGAATATGTCGCTCTCCATCGCCCATGCAAAGGTGCTCACTCTCGGCGACGACGTAGTAGACAGTTTCTATCTAACCGACAGTGATGGCGCTCCAATCGCAAAGCCTGAGATCCTCACCGAACTCAGCGCGGCGCTCATGAACGTGCTGGTATCCCGTCAATTGTGACAATTCAGTTTAGGATCCGACAAATTGCGGTGGCGGGGAATACGCCTCCAGGCGCTGAGTGTCACTTCCGACCCCGATAATGCTGGCGACCGAACAGAGATAGTGATTGAGATAGCTGGGGAGAGTTCGCCGTGAGGGCCAAACTTGCAAACGTGACGACTCGCTCCCAATAGCCCACGCGAATGATTAACGCTTGCTTCCTCCGAAATGTCTGCAGATTCGCATACTCAGTACCCGGCACTCAAGTCGACCGGGTCCAAGAGCGGAAGATCAGACAGCCACCTGTGCAGTTGCGAACCCATCAACTCCACGCTACGGGCCATTACTCTCGGCGAGGACCAGCTGTGATGGGGCAAAACTGTAACATTCGGCCTTTTCCAAAGGGGGCTCTCGGGTGGCAGTGGCTCGCTCAAGTACGCATCAAGCAGGACGTAGCGTAGCCGGCCAGAATCAAGAGCCTCAAGCAACCCTACCTGGTCGATGATCGCGCCCCGCGCAAGGTTGATAAGTGTCAAATCCGGCTTTGCAACCTCCAAAAGCACGGCTTTGTCGATCAAGCCTCTCGTGTGGGCTGTCAATGGCACTCCTACCACGACATAATCGGCATCAGTTATCTCTTTGAGCCACTCGTTACCAAAAACATGACGGGAAACGCCTTCTGCGAGCGAAGAATGCTCTGTGCGTGTCCATGCCACGACGTCCATGCCAAACCCCTTGCACATCTTGGCTACCAGTGAATTCACAGAACCAAGGCCCAAAAGGAGGAGCTTCGCGCCCTCCAGTTCGGAGAGTTCCCGTGAGGTATCCCACTTCCCGGCATCGGAATTGCGGACAAAGAAGGGGAACTGCTTAGCGGAAGCGAGCATCCCGAGAACGATGTACTCTGCCATCGGTCTGGAGAAGTTGTTTCCTCCATTTGTAATCACGATGCTACGCTGCACAAAGGTTCCAAGCGTAAGCGCATCAACCCCGACAAAATCTGAGTGAACCCAATCAAGACCAGGAAGCGCATCGATTGCGGACATAACCCACGAACCGGCGAATCTCCCGTGACACCAAAGCATTTCCGCCTCCGGGGCCTTACCCGCGTACTCAGGCAACACAGCTCCGTGTTCATCAATCTCAACGAAATCGATCTGGCTTTTCATTCGATCGGCTAGGGCCAACAAATGATCCCTCGCCATCGACGTACCAGCCGCCACCAACGGAGATCCAATAGGTCTCCGGCGGGTGAGTGAAATGCTTCTTGGTTGAGTCACAAGCACCTCCCTAATGCAGCCCATGCCTGCCCACTTCACAGTTGACGTTACACAAATCCGAACCGCACGGATACATGGATCAAAGCGGTCAAACCAACAAGATTCGAAACTCGTTCCTATACCTTGCCACTCTTTAGGGGGACTGACAACCGAAGTCGAAGCTAAAGCAAAACTCTTGGATCGAATTCGCAGCCTGAGCACGCTACTACTCCGGTGGCTCAATGCCGTAAAACCAGTGGCGTAGTACCCGCGATCGCGAACAGGATTTTGCCGCTTCCGGGTGCCCCCCAATTATTACCCAGATACAAAGAAGCAGATCAGAACGCGTTAAATCGGCGCTCTGGAGGATTTTATCACCGTCGCGAATATATGATATCCTCTAGATTACAGTATTCAAATAATTAGAGATTAGGACACGAACCGTCAATAATGGAGGAATTATGGTGGGCGCGCTGCATGAATTCAAGGCTGAACTTTTCAAGGCCTTGGGTCATCCAATCAGGTTACGAATTCTCGAGCTTCTAATGTCTGGAGAGAAAACCGTCTCCGAGCTTCAAGCGGCGCTGGAGATTGAAGCATCCTCGGTCTCGCAACAGCTCTCATTGATGCGGGCCCGCCAACTGGTAGATGCTCGCAAAAATGGAACAAATGTTTTTTACACAGTCCGGGACCCATTGATCTTTGACCTGTTGACCATCGCCAGACAGATATTCGAACACCAGGTGGCGCAAATGTCATCGCTCCTATCCGTCGAGGCGTGAGCCACATTCTAGCGGTTTGAATCCCGCGACCACGAAGGGCTCTCACGGTGACTTTTGGACTGATTACGGCCGTCTTTCTTGCTGCGCTTGCAGGAATGATGAACAGAAAACTATCGAACACATCCACACTTATCTCAAGCCTTGGAATTCTGATTCTGGGCGGGCTTGTCCTGCTGCGTGGTGGATCGGCAACTGTGGCTCATGGGATTTTTTACCTCTCCACTCTCGGCGGATGGTTCTTGATTGTACTTGGGGTTGTCGCGACCATGTCTTCGTGGTACCGCTGGGGATATCCGGATCACAGCCGTACCACGTCTATCTGGTTGCCTATATTTCTGCTGAGCATGATGACGGTCATAGTTGCGGGCAATTCATGGGTGTTTTTGACAGCTTGGGAAACCATGACCATAAGCTCGTTTTTTCTCGTCACCACACATCACGAAAAGCCGGGTGTGCTCCAGTCTGGATACATATACCTTGTCATGTCCCAGCTGAGTGCTATGTTCATATTGGCTGGCTTCATGGCGATAGGATCGCAACTACATTCTTTTGATTTTGCGATCTGGGCTGCCCATGCCTCAACCATGCCGGATTCGTATAAGAACTTGGTCTTTCTCCTATTGGGTCTGGGATTCGGCATTAAAAGTGGGATCGTGCCATTTCACATTTGGCTACCCCGAGCCCACCCGGTTGCACCTGCTCCGATCTCCGCCCTGATGTCCGGCGCAATGATAAAGCTTGGCATTTTCGGAATCATGCAGTTTCTCCTGATTGATCTTGGCCAATCCGACCGGTTTTGGCCTCTGGTCGTGTTGGCTGTCGGGGCGGTCTCCGCCTTGCTGGGCGTGCTTTACGCCCTGATGGAACACGACCTGAAACGCCTCTTGGCCTATCACAGCATCGAAAACATCGGAATCATCCTCCTGGGAGTGGGAGTCATGGGGGTTGGAATCGATTGGCAACAACCCGCCCTGACCTTCCTTGGATTGGCAGCGTCTCTCTTCCATACGCTGAATCACGCAATTTTCAAGTCCCAGCTGTTCCTTGCCGCTGGTGCCGTGGAAAAGCACACCGGAACTCTGGATGCCGACCATCTCGGTGGCCTCATTCGCACCATGCCAGGCATAGCCATAGGATTTCTTGCCGGTTCCATGGCCATCACAGCTCTTCCACCATTCAATGGCTTTGTCAGCGAATGGCTTACGTTCCGGGGACTCCTGACGGTAGCGTCGCACTCTGTATTCCTAATGGGCATCTACGGGCTTGGCCTTGCTATGGCGCTGGGCTTGACTGGCGCGCTTGCAGGTGTCTGCTTTATAAAAGCCTTCGGAACGATCTTTCTCGGAGAGCCACGCAAGGCAGTAGGCCACACGACAATACCTGCCAGCATGACATGGCCGGTGCTAAGTCTGGGCCTGCTGTCGCTGGTATTGGGGATTTTCCCTCAACCCCTGCTGAACTTGTTAGGTCATGTCGGTCTGCAAACACAGGCTGGTCATACGGACTTGGGCAACCTTCTCGTTTCAGTTAAGACACTGACCGTTGCGGCACTGCTGCTGGCAGGAACCGCCATCTTTGCCGTATTCAGCCGGGTATGGCAAATCAAGACTGTACCTCGATGGTCGTGCGGACGGGTACCCGACGCGTCGATGCAGTTCACGTCGGCATCATTTACAAAGGCAATACGCACCACCTTTGCCTTCATCTACCGACCACATCGTAAATTAGAACGGCTGGGACAACATGCACCAGATTTTGCAGACCGCCTGCTGTACCAAGGAGGTACCGTTCCGGTCTGGGAGCGTCACGTTTACAAGCCGATGTATCGGTGGATCTGGCGAGTGTCGCACCTAAGCACCCGGATGCAGGCGGGACCCATTCGCCTTTACCTCGCATATCTGCTGGGCACCGTCGGACTCATGATAGCCATCATTCACTAGGCGCGAGGAGATTCTAAGTTGTTGTGGCTTGTTCAATTCAGCGGAATAGCGCTTCTCTTTGCAGGTTCCCCGCTTCTCTGGGGCGTGACTCAATCGGTAAAGGCCCATCTTCAGGGCCGCCGTGGTCCATCCGTTTGGCAAATGTATCGCGTCATAGCCAAGAACTTGGAAAAAGAGACGACAGCACCTGAATTTAGTTCACTCATTTTTCGTCTTGCGCCAAGCGTCAGCATGACCGCCTTGACCGTCGTTTTGATCATGATCCCGTTATCTGGTCAAGCACCCCAGGGTTGGCCCGACGACCTATTGACCGTCTTCTTTCTTTTGGCTCTTGAACGTTTCTGGGTTGGGCTGAGTGGATTGGACAGCGCTGGCACTTTCGGAGGCCTTGGCGCCAGCCGCACCAGCACAATCGGAACCGGCATTGAACCTGCGCTCCTGGCCACCTTCGGAGTACTTTGGAAAGTCAGCGGAGCAACCGCGATAGAGCCCGTATCGGCATCGTTGAAAGCCGTGCCGACAGGGGTATTCGCATGGTCCCTGGCGGCCATCAGCTTTGCCCTAATTGTGTTAGCGGAACTTGGCCGCATGCCGGTTGACAATCCCGATACGCACTTAGAGCTAACCATGATCCATGAAGCCACGATCTTGGAGAACAACGGCCGGTTACTGGCACTCTCACAGTTTGCTATGACGCTCAAACTCACTGTGATGACTGCGCTGGGCTGGGTGATTTTTGGACCGCACTTAGCGTCAGCTTGGGCAAATCTTGGACTGATGCTGGTCGAATTGACCGGCACATCCGCGGCCCTCGGCTGGATCGAAAGTCGCTTCACCAAGATCCGCTACTTTCAATTGCCCACCTATCTGTCAATCGCCGCCGGCATCGGCATGCTTGCTTTTGCACTTTCATCAGGAGGATTTAACCTATGAACGCGTTGGACTTGATACTTTTCGTAATAGCGGCTGTCCTGCTTTGGTCGCGTCATATGCGTCTCAGTATCCTGTTGTTGGCAATTGAGGGGGTGCTCCTGAGCCTGATGGTATCGATCTCCGGTCAGCTTGAATTATCGTCAGCCTTTGTCGCTCTAGCCACACTTACAATCAAGGCCGGTCTGATTCCAGCAGTCTTATCAAAGATGATGAGCGCATTTCCGATCGAAGTGCGTAAAGACCACCCGCTCCCACTCTGGGCGTATGCTGCCGGGCTGGTGGTGACCCTTGGCGCCGGGCACATCATCCAGCTGCTCGGACCCAGTCATCTTGTCCAAAACAAATTCGCTTTCTTTTGCGCGCTGTCCTCTGTATACCTAGGAATGGTGATGATTGTCGCCCGACATCACTTGCTCTCTCAAATAGCTGCTTTAGTCAGTATCGAAAATGGACTCGTACTCCTGGGAGTGTCCTTGGCGGGGTCTCTTCCCGTCATTGTGGAACTCGGAATCTTGGTGGACCTCGCAATTGCGGTATCCCTGCTGGTCTGGATGGGTCGCCGTATTCACCTAGCGTTTCAAACAGCCGACGTTGCCGTTTTGCAGCGCCTCAAAGGATAGCCGGACAAATGAGCTACTACTGGAGTCTTTTGGGTCCTCTGGCCCTATCAGTTGCGGTAACAAGAACGCACAACAATGCCGATGGCCGTTGGCACAAGTGGATCGCCATCTGGGTGACAGTTGATGCCATTGCTGTCATGGCAATTATCCAACACGGGTTGTTCCTGGGCGAATGGCGTGCGATCTTCATTGCAATAACCAACTTCGTCGCACTGACGAGTGCCTGGGATAGTATCCCTTGGCTCAAAGAACACGGTTCCGTCAATCCCACCCGTTACTATTTCTTGTGGGCACTTTTCTGGGGTTCCCTGCTGGCGATCTCACTTTCACAGAACCTCGCTTTATCCTGGCTTGCGATGGAGTTCTCGACTTTGGCATCTGCCGCACTGATCGTCGAGATGGGCGATCGCCATTCGCTCGAAGCGGCTTGGAAATACGTCGTTATCGCGTCTGTAGGTTTGATCATGGCTTTGATAGGCATTGTGTTTATATACGCAAGCCTGCGATTCCAGGGCCTTTTATGGACCACGCTTGATTACAGCAATCTTCAGAACCACTACCAGAGCATTGCCCCGGTTGTGCGAGAACTAGCTACCGTTTTCATTGTCAGCGGCTTTGGGACTAAAGCTGGACTCGTTCCGTTTCACACCTGGCTGCCGGACGCCCATTCAGAGGCGCCGTCGCCTGTCAGTGGGCTGCTATCCGGGATCTTGCTCGGGCTATCGCTCTTCACGATTGCCCGCTTTGTCGGTGCCGTACCCGTCGCCGCAGGAGATGCCCTTAGCGGAAGTCACCTTTTGATATTCTTTGGAACGGTGTCAATTGTGATCGGCTCACTCGCCTTGCTCGTACAACACGACGTGAAGCGGCTGCTCGCTTACTCCTCGATTGAACAAGTGGGGATAATGGCGCTCGCACTTGGGATGGGTACACCTGCGGCCCTGACAGCCGGATTACTCCAGTTTGTGTTCCATGCAACAATTAAATCGAGTCTCTTTTACGGTGCCGGCCATCTCTCTGTAAGGTATGACACCAAACGTATTGACGGAATTACCGACCTTGCCTCTGGAAGTCAGGCCCGTTCTGTTTTCTGGGCGCTGGGGATTCTGGCCCTTGCCGGGCTGCCACCTCTTGGGCTCGCTTATAGCGAATGGTTGATAATCAGTCAGCTCTGGATTCAGCACTCCTATATCGTGGCGTTCTTGACCTCGGGTTCTCTAACTCTGACTTTCGCTGCGCTAACCCACCACCTGATTCAAAACCTCTGGGGTCCGGCATCACCATCGCCACGAACTCATCCGACCAGTCAGCAGCGCGCCGTTGGGGGTGTCGTCTAGATGCCTGACTCCTGGCAACTTACAAACCGCGACCACAAAGCCGCCCATCACGAACTTCTGACTTTGACTGCCAGTAGCGACTGCAGCCTGAGAACCGTCTGGCTCAACCCGTCGGACAATCAACTGTCGGTTGCGGAAATGAAAATCGCGGAAGAAAGCTTTCCGTCATTGGCCGTCCATCTTCCGGAGACGGCGTGGGATGAACGGGAAATCCATGACATGTTTGGCTGGATTCCAACTGGACATCCGGATCTGAGGCCTCTGATTCGGACGCCAAGATGGCCCGAGACTTACCTCCCACTTCGAAAGAACCAGCAAACTCCGCGATGGCTCGAAGTCGAGCCCGACCTTCCAGCTCTCAAAGTCGAAGGAGATGGGGTCACCATCATGAAAGTCGGTCCCACGCACGCAGGAATCATTGAGTCTGGCCACTTCATCTTCAGTCTCATTGGAGAGAACATTCTCCACCTTGACGCCCACCTTTTTCAAAACCACAGAGGGGTCGAAGCCCTACTTGAGGATAAAACGATTGACAAGGTGGCCCCCATTGTGACGCGCATTTGCGCGGCCGACACCGTATCAAATCAAACCAACTGGGCCTCAGCAGTGGAGCGGCTTGTCGGCTTCACCCCCGCTCCTGGGACAGTGCTCCAGCGGATCATTCTTCTAGAAGCGGAACGGATTCTCAGCCATTTGAATGATCTGGCGCAAATCCCAGCTGGAGTGGGTTTTCAGGTTGCGCATCAGCGGGCCCTGGCAATGAAAGAATCGTGGCAGCGCTCCTTGGAATTGCTCTACGGCCACCGGTTTCTCTTCGATACCGTTCACCCCGGGTGGACGCGTTCTGCGCCAGCCGACCTATTGCTTGACTCCCTGGCCAACCTGCACAGGCAATGGGTGCCATGGCGGCAACTGGTAGTTGGGCATCACGGCTTTGCCGACCGTATGAGCGGTGTCGGACGGACAACCCTGGCGCAGATTGATCGATTTGGCGCACAGGGAGTGGCGGCGCGGGCGGCAGGCAAAACATTTGACGCCCGCCAGTCGACCGCCTATTACGAGGGATTTTTTAATGGATCGGTGACACGGTCGGCCGGAGACGTCCAAGCGCGATTCGATGTTCGCTTGGACGAGGTGGAGGCCTCCTTGCAAATAATTGAGAGTGCCGCCGGTCAACTAGAAATCGAAAGCCCAACAGAACTGGAGTTCCTGGTGCCTAAGGACCTCAGCGGTCGAATAGTGACATTTACGGAATCTCCACACGGCTTGAATTCCCACGACGTTACCCTTGTGAACGGCATTGTCTTCAGATATCACATACGTTCAGCCACCTTCCGAAACTGGCCGCTACTCGCCCAGGCGGTAGCTGACAATGCCGTGGCTGACTTTCCGCTGATCAACAAGAGTTTCGAACTCTGCTACAGCTGTACGGATCGCTGACGAAAGAGAGTAGAAATGGCTAAAACAATCCGGTCTCTGCAGATCCGACACGTCGACGCCGGAAGCTGCAATGGCTGTGAGCAAGAACTCACAGCCCTCACTGGTCGTGACTACGACATCCAAAGCCATGGCATCGACATAGTAGCCTCTCCACGCCACGCCGATTCGTTGATCGTGACCGGTCCTGTGACAGATACCATGGCTCTTCCGCTCGACAGGGTTTGGGAGACCATTCCCAGACCAAAGGTTAAGATCGCCTTCGGTAACTGCGCAATTGGCACCGGAGTCTTTCAACGGGCCTATGCTAGCCATGGAGGGTTGGCGGATTCAGACATTGAAATACCAGGATGTCCTCCGCACCCGGAAACCGCGTTGCGCCTCCTCTGCGAATGGATGACTTCGCACAGGAGAAGCCACCATACCTACATTTCCTAAGTGACGACTTTCGGCGACTGCTGAGCCATCACCTCCCAAATCTACGCCACGACCTTAAAGATGGCTTTCCAAATATGGCGTGCTCATGGCTGGCGACCGCCCAATGCAAGAGCCTTCAGGCAACATCGTCGCTACTCCGATGCCGCCTGACAACTATACGTCTTGGGCAAGAGCACGCAGAGAGCCAACCTGATCAGCATCCCCAATGACAATCAACACCTCACCAGCCCGGATTTGCGCTGTCGGCGGCGGATTGGTTCTGAATGCTCCCCCCTTATCCCGCATCGCCAATACCAAGGTACCGGTCTGATCGTGCACCATCGCGCTACGTAGCGTCTGGCCAACTAGTGGCGACTGCGGCAAGACCTCCACCTGCTCAAGACGGAAGTCGAGACTGCCGTCGTGCATGACGACGTCGAGAAATTCCGCGACATGTGGCTGGACCGCAAGGGCGGCCATCCTCGCGCCGCCAAGATCCTGCGGATTCACCACCCGATTGGCACCTGCTTGGTGGAGTTTCGGAACTGCCTGTTCGCTGGCGGCACGAGAAACAATAAAGAGGTCAGGTCTCATGGACCTACCTGTCAGGGTGACGTAAAGGTTGTCCGCATCGGCATTCAGCGCCGTTATTAGGACACGAGCACGTTCGATCCCAGCCTGATGAAGAATTCTTTCGTCGGTGGCATCGCCGTGGATGTGAGGCCCTTCTGCGGTTTCGATTCGTTGCGCAGAGATGTCGATCACCACTACATCAGCCTCGGACGCCTTCAAATTGTGAAAAATTGCACGTCCCACTCTGCCCCAGCCGCAAATGATAACGTGCTGATCCATGGACCTGATCTGCTGCTGCATCCTCCGCCTCCGGAATCCACCACCCAAATAACCTTCCATAAAGGTCTCTATCAGAACACTGAACGTATACGCGGCAGTGCCCACACCCAGTAGAATCAAGAAGATCGAAAATATCTGCTCGCCGGAACTGAATGTGTGCACCTCGCCGTAGCCAACGGTTGTAACGGTGATGACCGTCTCGAACAGAGCCTCCACCAAGCCGAACCCAAAAGCCATGTATCCAACGGTGCCCGCGAGGACAACCGCGACCATCGTCAACAAACTCACAGTCAGCCGGCGGGGCACAGTGAAGCCGGAGATCCTGATATCGGGTTCATCACCCTGATGTCTTCTGTACCATGCGAAACGACTCACTAGAGTTCCTCAAAGCTGCTTGCGAAAATTCCCCGGCTAAATCATCGTACATCAGCTATGCTCGGCACTCGCATTGCCAAGTGGAAAAGGCGGCACCCCAACGCCTACTGGGAATTCACCGAGCGGCTTTTAGCGATAATGACAACAGGATTGCCAAAACCGACAGCTTTGACTAAGCCCGTTTGATAGGTGCCAGGGAAAGCAGCAGCGTCTTTTCCCCGACGACAGGAAAACGAACCGTAATCTCAGTATTGCCCCCGGATCCTCTGGTACCAGTGACTACCCCCTCGCCCCACTTGGCGTGTACGATGTCGTCACCTACCCTTAGATTGGTGAGATCGGCCGATATTGACTTCTCGCCGAAGCGGGATTTCGAAAGGGAACCAGCTCCACGTTCCCTTTCTTGGGTTGACGAATCAAAACCTCTGTTCATGAAGTATTCAAGCGATGAGACGGTTCGCTTAGGTGAAACGTCGTCGATCAGGGCGGCCGGAATCTCATCTAAGAATCGGCTGGGAGGATTGGCAAGTCCCTCGCCCCACTGTCCGCGGGAAGTTGCCAAAGTTAGAAAAAGCTTTTCTCTGGCTCTTGTTATGCCGACGTAGCAAAGTCGCCGCTCTTCTTCTAATTCATGGGGCTCAACCAATGAACGGGAGTGGGGAAATATACCATCCTCCATTCCAGTCAGAAACACTACCGGGAACTCCAGCCCCTTGGCCATATGAAGCGTCATTAGAACAACCGTAGAATCAGGAACATCCACATCGGTGGCAGATACAAGCGCTACATTTTCCAAAAGGTCCTGAAGCGTTTCATGCTCCTCGCCGACAAGAATCAGCTCCTCCAGGTTCTCGACCCTGCCCTGCGCCTCAATCGATCGTTCAGCCTTCAACTCTGCCATGTAACCAGAGCGGTCAAGAACGTATTCGATCAGCTTTTTCACCTCGCCACCCGATGCGACCATTTCCCTCGCTTGTGAAAGCATCTCATTCAGATCCCTGATCCCAGCCAAAGCCTTGCCGACTACGCCGGCGCTCTCAGCATGCGCCATCGTGTCGGCAAAGGTCACCCCCAACATATTCGCCATTAACTCCACCTTGGCGACAGATGCGTCCCCGACTCCCCGTTTCGGAACGTTCAGTATCCTTTTGAGTGAGACTTCGTCTTGAGGATTGTTGATGATGCGCAGATAGGCGAGTACGTCTTTTATCTCTTTCCTGTCATAGAACTTCGTACCACCGATCACCCGGTAGGGAATGACCCTTCGAACGAACTCCTCTTCGAGTGCACGGGACTGCGCGTTAGTTCGATAGAAAACGGCAATATCTGAGAATGAGTGCGAGGACGAGGTGAGCTCGATAATCTGGGAAGCCACGTACGCGGCCTCCTCCCGATCATTTTGACCTTTGTAAAGCCGGATTAACTCGCCGTTCCCACCCGATGTCCAAAGCTTCTTTGGAACTCTGGAAATATTGTTGGAAATGACTGCATTGGCGGCGTCGAGGATTCTTTGAGTCGAGCGGTAGTTTTGCTCAAGAACAACTGTTTCGGCGTCAGGGAAGGAACTCTCGAAATCCAAGATATTGGTCATGTCGGCGCCTCGAAACCCGTAGACGCTCTGGTCCGAGTCCCCAACCACGAAAACATTTCTCGATTCAGCCCCCAATAAAGCCACCAAACGATTTTGCACTTTGTTGGTATCTTGATACTCATCGACCAGAAGGTGCAGGAATCGTCTCTGGTAGTTCTCAAGGACGTCAGGAAACTTCTCGAAAAGAGTGACGGTCATATTCATGAGATCATCAAAGTCCATTGCCGAAGATGCCAACAATCGCCTCTGATACTCAGCATATACCTCAGCTATCTTCCTCTCGAAGATGTTACGCGCAGATTCCGCATATGCACCATGGCTCACCAAGGCGGACTTTGCCTGCGAAATATAGTTGGCCAGCGCCTTGGGTGGAAACCTCTTTGAGTCCAGATCTAGGTCCCTAGCAACATATCCGATGAGACGCATGGAATCAGCCTGATCGTAAATGGTAAAACTTGACTTGAACCCAAGTGCGGGTGCGTGTTGCCTCAAGATCCGGACACAGGCCGAGTGAAAGGTGGAAACCCACATCGATTCGGCAACCGGACCAATTAGATCCACCAAGCGGCTTCTCATCTCCGCGGCGGCCTTGTTTGTAAAAGTTATGGCAAGTATTTCGTAGGGCGAAACAGCCATCGCCTCAATCAGAAAGGCAATCCGACGGGTGAGAACTCTCGTCTTGCCGGAACCAGCGCCGGCCACAACGACAAGAGGACCCCCAATATGGGTCACCGCTGCCCGCTGGGAAGGGTTCAAATCGGAAAGCAAAGACTCTACGGACATCGACTCAAGATAACTATCGCTGCATGTGAGATGACATTACTCCCATTCAATAGTTCCAGGTGGCTTGGAAGTAATGTCATACACCACTCGGTTGACGCCAGAGACTTCGGCGATGACCCTGGAAGATATCGACTCAAGCAATTCGTAAGGCAGGCGGGCCCAATCAGCTGTCATGGCGTCGTTGGAAGTTACAGCCCTGAGAACTATCGGATAGGCGTAGGTCCTCTCATCCCCCATGACTCCGACGCTCTTTATGGAGGGCAGCACTGCAAAGCTCTGCCAAAGTGAGCGGGTGAGTCCTGCGTTCTCAATTTCTTCTTGAACAATTGCATCGGCTTGGCGAAGAATCTCGACCCGTTCAGGGGTCACTGCCCCAATGATTCTCACAGCTAGGCCAGGTCCCGGGAAAGGCTGTCTCCAAACCATCTTTTCTGCCAACCCCAACTCTTCACCAATTGCCCTGACCTCATCCTTGAATAGCAGGCGCAGCGGCTCAACCAGGTCGAAGTTCATGTCGTCAGGAAGTCCCCCCACGTTGTGGTGGGACTTTATCTTGGCCGCATCCTTGGTACCCGACTCGATCACATCAGGATACAGTGTTCCCTGCACAAGGTACTTCGCTCCCTCGATCTCCTGAGCGACCTCCTCAAAGACGCGGATAAATGTTGTTCCAATTATCTTGCGCTTTTCCTCCGGATCTATCACATCCTCTAGAAGCGAGAAGAACCTGTCACTGGCGTCCACCACGACCAGCTGTATCTTGAACTGATCCCTGAAGGTCTTCTCGACTGCTTCACGCTCTCCACTGCGCATCAGTCCGGTGTCAACAAAAACGCAGACCAGCTGTTCGCCGACTGCTTCGTGTACAAGAGCAGCTGCCACCGAAGAATCGACACCCCCTGAGAGTGCGCAAATAACGCGTTCGGAACCGATCTGGCTCCGCAGTGAGTTTAAGGACTCCTCAATGATTGAGTAGCTCGTCCATGATGCATCCGCGCCAACAGCATCGGTCAGAAAGTTGCCAAGTAACTGCTGGCCAAATTCCGTATGCTCAACTTCGGGGTGGTATTGGACTGCGTATATTCCTCTAGTGGTGTCCTCCATGACCGCGACGGGTGTGTTCACCGTGGACGCGATTACCTTGAAGCCATCTGGCGCCTTGGAAATTGCGTCGAAATGACTCATCCAAACATTTTGATTCAGAGGAGAGTGCGATAGCAGAATCCCATGGTCACTGGCCAACAATTCAATGCGGCCGTACTCTCCTTTGGTGTTCTTCTCCACGACACCACCAAGCTCTGCTGCGATCAACTGAGCTCCGTAACATATTCCGAGGATTGGAATCCCCATTTCAAAAATTCGAGGGTCGAGCCGTGGAGCGCCGACCTCATTTACGCTCTTGGGACCGCCGGAAAGTATGATCCCTTTGGGATTTCGTTCTATGAGTTCCTCGTATCTGATCCCGTTTGGAACGATCTCAGAGTAGACGTGGTGCTCTCTGATCCTTCTCGCAATGAGCTGAGCGTACTGGGCGCCAAAATCCACCACAACGATCGAGGAAGACCTGGAAACATGCACTTGGCTCGGCCTCGCAGTCAATCAGTGACCCATACCGACACGCTGTGCGTTCTGAAGGGCCTTGCCTTCAGTCTGCAATGCTGGAGCCACCATGACCTCCGCCTTTTGGAACTCCTTTACAGTCTCATAACCACAAGTTGCCATCGAGGTCCTCAATGCACCAAAGAGATTGAGACGCCCGTCATTCTCGTGGGCAGGACCGACTAGTACCTCTCGCAAAGTTCCTCGCTGAGACACCTTGACTCGAGCGCCTCTGGGTAGAGTCGGATGGAATGTCGCCATTCCCCAATGATACCCGTGTCCTGGCGCCTCATAGGTGCTTGCCAACGGTGAGCCGATCATGACCGCGTCAGCTCCGCACGCGATGGCCTTCGCGATATCGCCACCTCGGCTCATACCGCCATCTGCAATCACGTGGACATAAACCCCTGTCTCATCAAGGTGACGCATTCTGGCACCAGCAGCATCGGCAATCGCGGTAGCCTGTGGAACTCCCAAGCCCAACACTCCTCGGGTTGTGCAGGCATTGCCTGGACCGACGCCAACAAGAACCCCGGCGGCCCCGGTCCTCATGAGGTGAAGCGCGGCGTGGTACGACGCACAGCCACCAACAATTATCGGAATATCGAATTCACGAATGAACTTCTTCAGGTTAAGCGGCTCCGTAGTCTTGGAAACATGCTCAGCGGAAACGACGGTTCCCTGGATTACCAGAAGATCGAGCTCCGCGGCAAGTATCGCCTTCGCCATGAACTCTGTCTTCTGAGGCGTGACCGAGGCTGACGTTACAACGCCTGCCACCTTGATTTGGCGGATTCGCTCAGTCACAAGCTCAAGCTTTATTGGCTCGGAGTAGATCTCCTGCATGCGCTGAGTGGCCTTCTCTGGCTCCAATTCGGCGATTTCCTTTAAGAGCGGCTCGGGATCTTCGTACCTCGTCCACAAACCTTCGAGGTTCAAAACTCCTACGCCGCCAAGCTTGCCGATCTCGATCGCGCTGGCCGGCGAAACGACGCCATCCATCGCCGATGCCATCAACGGCAGGTCGAACTTGAACGCATCGATCTCCCAACTGATATCCACATCCTCGGGATCACGGGTTCTGCGGCTGGGAACTATGGCTATATCATCAAAGCCGTAGGCCCTACGCCCTGACTTGCCTATTCCAATTTCTACCTCAGCCACATTGCCTCCTAATACAGATTAAACAAACAACTGTCGGGCAAACAAGTGGTCGGTGGGAGCTTGCCTGCCAAAATAAAGCCTTAAACACTCGGTTAAAGCGAAAATCATAACCGAAAGTCACCATCAATGTTTATTATCAGCGCGCCATTGCGGCTTGAGATATCGTCCGCATAAATTCGTATATAATCCTTGCTGTTGCGCCCCAGACAAGGTCATCACCAAAATCAAAAAAGTGCATCTCGAACTGGCCTTCATCAGACAACGGCCAAAGCTCGACGCTGTGCACGCCATCTTGGAACAGATATGAGATCGGAAAAGAAAATACCCTTTCGACTTCGCTTGAATTGAGTCTATAAGACACAGGTTTAGGAAGAGTCGCCACAACAGCAACAAGCGACATGAAAGATGACATTGTTGATGAAGACACGAGACGACCTTCGATCTTTATCCCTGCTGGATCGAGTCCGATCTCTTCATAGGCTTCCCTTACTGCCGCCTGCTCGATCGTCTCTCCCTCTTCAACCTTGCCTCCAGGGAACGCAACCTCGCCGGCATGAGTCCTAAGCGAGCTGCTCCGCCGGGTCAGGATCATGTTTGCCATTCCATCTTGGTCAAAGATGGGAATCAGGATGCTGGCGTTCGGGCGCAACTCAGCCTGGTGAGGAAGATTGGGCGAGTTTCGCCCCGGCGGTAAGACAATCGGCACATGTGAAGCCATGACTTGCTTGATCAAAGAAACTGGGACTCCCTCAACTAGGCGTGACTTGGAAATCCATTCAAGTGTTTTGGCTGGCTGAACTCCATTTGGTCTATTGACTCTTTGCATAAAGGATCTATTTCCGCTACGGTCAAACAACTCCTACTCCCCGTTTTGGATTGAGAGCCCCAAAGAACTCCAAAATCAGGCCTAAATTTAAGTTTACCGCTATTTGGACAGGCAAATACCTGCAGCGGAAACACAGCAATGACAAAGGGGCCGAACCATGAGATCCGACCCCTCTCAAATCTGTTAGGCAAGCCAAATGGCAATACCACCCATTCTCCTGGGAGAATGGCTACATCATGCCACCCATGCCGCCCATACCACCCATACCGCCCATGGCGGCAGCAGCCGCAGCGGCATCCGCGGAGGACTCCGGCTTGTCGGCGATAAGTGCCTCTGTCGTCAGTAGAAGAGCGGCAATTGATGCGGCGTTCTGCAAAGCTGAACGCGTAACCTTTGCCGGGTCTATGACTCCCGCCTTGACAAGATCCTCGAATACACCAGTTCTGGCGTTCAATCCGATGTTGCCCTTGGCCTTGGAAACCGCGTCTACAACAACCGCTCCTTCTAGACCAGCGTTATTGGCAATCCAGCGCAGAGGCTCTGCCAATGACTTGGCGACAATGGAAGCACCAGTTGCCTCGTCACCCTCGAGTTTGGCAATCAAAGCATCGACAGCGGCGCGTGAACGTACAAGTGCTGTACCGCCACCTGCTACGATTCCCTCCTCGATGGCCGCACGGGTTGCAGAAAGCGCGTCCTCGATGCGGTGCTTCTTTTCTTTTAATTCAACCTCGGTAGCTGCGCCAACCTTGACCACCGCAACTCCGCCGGACAGCTTTGCCAGACGCTCCTGCAGCTTCTCGCGATCCCAGTCGGAATCAGTCTCGTCGATCTCGCGACGGATCTGGAGGACACGTGCATCAACTTCGGACTTGTTGCCATGACCGCCGATAATCTTTGTGTCATCCTTTGTGACTTCAATTCGTCTTGCTGAACCCAGCAGGTCGAGCGTGGCAGTCTCAAGTTTGAGACCCACCTCTTCAGAGATAACCTCACCTCCAGTGAGAACAGCCATATCCTGAAGCATCGCCTTCCTGCGGTCACCAAATCCTGGCGCCTTTACGGCAACCGAACTGAATGTCCCTCGAATCCTGTTGACTACAAGGGTGGCCAAAGCCTCACCTTCAATGTCCTCGGCAACGATGACGAGGGGCTTACCGGCCTGCATAACCTTTTCGAGCAAAGGCAGGAGCTCATGAACTGTGGAAATCTTGCCAGCATAGAACAGGATCAGAGGGTCCTCGAGGGTTGCTTCTTGTCGATCCGGGTTTGTGACAAAGTATGGAGACAGAAAACCCTTGTCAAACTGCATTCCTTCGGTGAACTCAAGCTCGAGTCCAAAGGTGTTCGACTCCTCAACTGTCACGGTTCCGTCTTTGCCGACCTTGTCAATAGCCTCGGCAAGGATTTCACCAATACTCTGATCAGCCGCAGAGATCGATGCGACCTGGGCAAAGTCAGACTTAGCCTCGATCGGCTTTGACTGCTTTTGGATCGACTCTACAGCGACGGCCACGGCCTTCTCGATACCACGCTTCAAAACCAGCGGACTCGCTCCAGCAGCAACGTTACGCAAGCCTTCACGAATAAGGGCCTGAGCCAGAACGGTTGCAGTAGTGGTACCGTCACCAGCAACATCGTTGGTCTTGGTGGCAACTTCCTTTACCAGCTGGGCACCCATGTTTTCAAACGGGTCCTCCAGGTCGATCTCCCTGGCAATTGATACACCGTCGTTTGTAATTGTTGGAGCTCCAAACTTCTTCTCCAACACCACGTTTCTTCCTTTTGGACCCAAGGTCACCTTGACCGTGTCAGCAAGCTTGTTGACACCTTCCTCGAGTGACCGTCGGGCGTTCTCATCGAACTTCAAAGTCTTTGACATTACTTGGTCACCTTCGCCAAGATATCCCGGCTGGAGAGGATCAGCAGCTCGTCACCGTCAACTGTGATCTCAGTTCCACCGTACTTCGAGTACACGACTGTGTCGCCGACCTTGATATCCAACGGGATAATCTCTCCCGAAGCCTCTGCTCTGCGACCTGGTCCAACAGCAAGCACCTGGCCCTGTTGTGGTTTCTCTTTGGCTGACTCTGGCAGTACCAATCCTGAAGCAGTTCGCTCTTCAGACTCATTTGGCTTAACGACAATTCTGTCGTCCAATGGTTGAAGCTTCATGGTTTTACAAGCCTCCTTATCGATTTTTATTATGAGAGTGTAGTTGTTCATTAGCACTCTCGGCTAGTGAGTGCTAAATGTAGCGGAAAATATTTCACTTTTCAAGCCCAAATCGAGACTAAATGCTCTCCTGCAGCCTAAGTGATGGATATGCGCCCAGGGAAATGTCGCTCGGCCCAAAGTTCTCCAACCTCCAGGCACCCGCAGCGGCAATCATCGCGCCGTTGTCAGTGCAATTTGCCCTGGAGGGTATGCAAACTCCGAGATCCAGGTCATGAGCCCGTTTGGCGAGAAGTTCCCTCAGCTTTGTATTGGCCCCAACCCCGCCGGCAAGGGCCACACTTTTCGCCCCAAACTCCTTAGCAGCATTGAGTGTCTTCTCAACGAGGACGTCCACGACCGCTTCCTGAAAGCTTGCTGCTATATCAGCCATCTCGACCTGAGGATTTCTTTTGGCAAATGTGACCACCGCCGTCTTCAGGCCCGAAAATGAGAAATTGAACGATCCATCACGAAGGGCGCGGGGAAAACGGATGAATGAAGGATCTCCGAATCCGGCCTCGCGTTCAATTTCCGGACCACCAGGATAGCCAAGACCAAGAAATCTAGCGACCTTGTCGAATGCCTCGCCAGCCGCGTCATCGAGACTCTGACCGACGATCTTGTACCTGCCAGGCCTTTCGACCAAAACCAGCATTGTATGACCTCCGGACACAAGCAACATGAGAGCCGGATAGCTGATTGGATCCTGCTCGAGCCTTACTGCAAAGAGATGCCCTTCCAGGTGATTAACGCCAACAATCGGCACTTCCCACGCGAGCGAGAGCGCTTTGGCCGCCGCTACCCCGACCATCAGTGCACCCGCCAGACCAGGACCCATGGTAACTGCAATAGCTTCGAGTTTCGGCTTGGACATTTCCAGTCCCGCTTCAGAAATTGCCTGCTTGATCACTGTCAGGATTCGTCTCTCATGCTCACGCCCTGCCAGTTCAGGAACCACACCCCCGAACTCCGCGTGCACTTCTTGCGAGTAGATGATCGACGAAAGCGCCCGGCTGCCGTCTTCGACAACCGCAACTGCGGTTTCGTCGCAGGAGGTTTCAATTCCCATGACCAACCCGTGGGCCACGGAATAAGAGTTCAACTCCATATATGCCTTCGCCGCCTTAGAGATTCCACGACAATTCCCGCTTGAGCCTCGATATTGAGAAGCCGTTCGTGGTACTCGGGAGAATCTACGTCATAGGCCCACATGATCAAGGCATCCTCGTTGCTCTCCTGGTAATATCCTTTTCTAACCCCAGCCGGTTGAAATCCAAATTTTTGATAAAGCCTCTGAGCATTGAAATTTGATACCCTGACCTCCAATGTGATCGCCCCTATGCGCCTGTTCCAAGCACGGCGAACCATATCCGACAAAAGCCTGGTACCTATGTGCATCCGGTGCCAGTTGGGGTCCACGGCAATATTTGTAATGTGTGCCTCATCTACGACATAGAGGACGCCGCAATATCCGACCACAACCCGCCCATTTAGTGCGACTATATAGGACCGGGTAATACCCTGCGAGAGCTCACTCTCAAACACCGTTCTCGACCAGGGATTCTGATATGCTCTGTGTTCGATATCAAGCACCATGTCAAGGTGCCTCTTACGCATGGTCGTAAGGTCAAGCGAATTGAGAAACTTGCTCAAATCTGGCTTTTCAAGTTCGCTCATCGAGAAACCTACCCATCTTTTCGAAGAGCCTGCCGTACGTCAAAGTTTACTCTGGCATCCGCGTCCCGGATATAGACCACATCTACACTCTCGGGTGGTACAAACTCCTCTGAAAAGGCCATGGGAAAAGCTATTTCGAAGAGCATAGGCATCAATGGATATGAAACGGCGCTTCCGGCAAAATGCACCTGAGAGACTGTTGAAAATACCTCCTTGTACTTATGCGCTCCATGACCCACCAATAGGACAGACTCCGCCAGGCTTTCAATCTCAGCCGCCACGTCTTCGGGGGATCCGACGACAATATCGCTTATCCTTGCGATGCCACCTCCCGGTACCTTCCGATACATGGCATAAAATACCTCACCGCGACGGGCGTCCACTGTGGCGACGACCGTCTTGGGGCAGTTGCGCTGGCTGAAGGCCAAAATATCGAGCGAAGACACAGGGACTATCGGGATGCCCAAGGCACCGGCAAGGCTCTTCGCGAAAGAGACGCCCACTCTCAGCCCAGTGAACAGCCCCGGTCCAACATCGACCGCTACCCCGTTGATCTGTGACCGGTGGTACTCTGAGTTCTCGAGCAGCCGCTGAACCACTTCACCAATTGACTCAAGCTGATTCTTTGGACCGGGAAAGGATACAAGAAACGGAGGCTCGCCATATCTGCAAAGACCGAGGGAGGTCATCTCCGTGGCAGTATCGATCCCGAGAAGAATCATCAGGCCACACTCCAAATCTCTCCGATTTCTGACTCCATCTGACCTCTCCGGCCACTGAATTGCGGCCCCACGATCTCCACTGTCGCAAAGCGCTTTGCGTCGCCTGCTACCTCTTCATCCACTGAGACCTCGGCATCGAGCCGTTCCAAGCTGACCTGTACATAGCTGGGTCCGAAAAGTCCGAGTGCCTTTTCACCCCATTCGATCACAACGAGGTGGCCCTCTTCCAAAAGTTCTGCTATGCATAGCATGTCCAGCTCTTCCGCGTCATTAACGCGGTAGATGTCCACATGCTCCACCGGAAACCTGCCCTGATAGCTCTTGACAAGAACAAATGTGGGCGAGGTTACAACCTCGTTCACTCCAAGGTGGCGAAAAAGGGCCCGGGCAAAAACTGTCTTTCCCGCACCAAGGTCGCCGCTGAGAATCACAAGGTCACCTGGGACCAGATGATTGGCGACCGTCCGGGCAAGCAGCTCGGTATCCTGAGCATTTTCAAGAACAAACCTGAGCATCTTATGCTCCTAATGCAAGGCTGCACGCAAATGCGTAGTCAGTCTCCATGAGCTTCACCACCGGATCACCCATTCGCAAGCCGTATGAGGGATGGAAGGTGGCGACAATCGCAGGACTCATCCCCGAAAGATTCCTACCCCGTAGTCTAGTGAGTGCGCCAAGCTGTCCAGATAGAGTTTGGGTCGCAGTTGAACCCATGCATAGGATCACCCTTGGACGCAGCGTATTCAGCTGGCCTATCAAATAGGACTTACAGGCTTCAATCTCAGTTGGCAGGGGGGTCCTGTTGCCAGGCGGCCGACACTTTACCACATTGGTAATGAAGATGTCTGACCTCTTCAACACTCCATGACTCGCTATTATCTGATCGAGCAGTCTGCCGGATCGTCCAACAAACGGCTTCCCCTGCTCGTCCTCCTGGGCCCCAGGCCCTTCTCCGACGATAACGAGCTTCGCCGCGTAGTCTCCTACTCCAGGAACCGTGTTCCTTCGCGACTCGCACAGCGAACACTTGCGGCAGAGGCCGATCTCCCGCACGATTTGATCCATTCTTTCGACCTTTGTCACACCATCAAGCAACTCGTCGCCCCCGTTAGAACTTCGATTCACTCGTACTCCCACCGATAACCGCGGCCACGTCAGCTTCCAAAATCCTTGGAACGCGGAAGCCGATCCTGGTGATAATCTCATAGTTGATGGTCCCCAACATGGTGGCCCAATCATCCGGAGTGATCGATTCCGAACCCTGGGACCCCAAGAAGACCGCCTCATCACCCACGGATACGTCAAAGTCGCTACCGCAATCCACGATCACCTGGTCCATTGTCACCATTCCAGCAAACGGCCGCCGCTTGCCCCTGATTAGCACTTCCGCACCAGCATCGAACAGTGCTCTTGGGACTCCGTCCGCATATCCAAGTGGTATCGTGGCCAGGACGGTGTTTTCCCCTTCTGTCGACCTTTTTCTTCCGTAGGAGGGTCTCAAACCTGGGCCCACTACTCGAACGTATGTCACTCTCGACTTGAGTGACATCACCTGACGCAAACCTGGTATCTGCGTCTTTGGTGAAGGCGAGCAGCCGTAAAGAGCTATTCCCGCCCTAACCATGTCGTAACGCGCCTCAGGATAATTCACTGCGGTGGCTGAGTTCGCAACATGTAATCGTGGACTAAAGCCGCGTACCAACAGCTGCTCCTTGGCCGCTTCGAATAACCGGATCTGATGAGTTGTAAAGTCATCCGGCCCGCCACCAGCCGGATCGTCAGCGACCGACATGTGAGTCCAGAATCCCCTAAGGACCAATCCGGCCTCACGGCCATACTCAGCAATCTCAGTAACGTCTCCGGGGTTTGCCCCCACCCGGTGCATCCCGGTATCAATTTTAAGGTGATATCCGGATTTCGGATCAGCCAATATTCCCATCTCAAAAAGCTTCTTTGCTTCCCGGGTCAGCACATCGATTCCCTGTTTTGTATACAAAGTCAGAGACACCTGGTGCTCCAAAGCTGCCTCTATTGCGTCATAGGAAGGTTCAGAAAGGCAGAGTATTGGCTTTGATATCCCGGCTTCACGAAGTTCAATGGCCTCGTCAACGTGTGCCACAGCGAAATAATCTACGCCACATGCTTCCAGTATTTTTGACACAAGGACGGCACCGTGTCCATATCCATCCGCCTTGACGACAGCACAAAGTGTTGCCGATCCAATGACATCTTTAATCAAGCGAGCATTTGAAACCAAAGCCTCGGCATCTATCTCGGCCCATGCGGGGCGCGATCTTGCTCGAATCATCAAACGGACTCTTTGCGCTTGTCCATAATCTCCAAGGCTACACCCGGCGAGGAGAATGGCCCCCAATTAATTCGCTCCCAGCCACCAGGTTGCCCTCGATCCGCATGGGTTTTGCAAAAGATTTCTTTCGGGCCAATACCCCAGACTGCTCGCATCTCCGTAGAAGGTCTCTTGCGTGGCGCCCCAACTCGCCAGATGGACCGATAGCCATGGATCTGCCTGCCAGACCGTGCAGGTGAGCCGTAACAGCTGCCAACAGGGCAACGTCGCCCTCGTACGCTAATGCCGCGCCGATCATGCCTGACAGAACATCGCCACTGCCCGCAACGGCAAGCGAAGCGCTGGGCGCTGCAGTAAGATAGCACTTTCCGTCTGTCGACGAGACTATTGTAGGTCCACCTTTAATTAATAGCGCCGCACCACTCCTGGCCGTGAACTCCCTGGCGAAAGTGCATGGATCTCCGCTGGTAAAACTGTCCAGAATGGCGGGACCTGACCGTTCCAGAAGCTTCTTCAATTCACCAATGTGCGGTGTGAGAATCACACCGGGGTGCTCTGACCCGATAGTCTCGGCCAGCCATTCCACCGAAGGAATGGCTGAAACCGCATCAGCATCGATCACTAACCGCACCCCACTTGAAATTGCCGCACGGACAATACCTGCCACGCCCTCGCCAAGACCCACTCCTGGTCCTATCACCAAAGCCTTGAATCTCCTCGCCAAACCCTGGAAAAACACATTCTTATCCGCCTGATCCAAATGAGCCAGCGAGACTGGGTGCACAACCGTCTCCACCCCGTAATCACCCACCTGGCCAGCTAGTTCTGTGTAAAGATGAACTATCCCCGCTCCCACCCAATAGGCGGAGGAGCAAACGAGATGAGCTGCGCCACTCATGCCGGGGGACCCGGCGACTACCGCCACTGAATGGCTCCATTTGTGGTCATCCCGCTTTCTGCGAAACGTCAAAAAAGATAGGTCGGAATCCTCGATTAAGAACTCTTCGAGATCTGGCATTGCCATATCCCCTAGGCCAAGCTCAAAGAGGTACACCTCACCACAAAGATCCTGCCCTCTCGAGATCAGCGCCCCTAATTTTAGGCCGGACAGACATAGGGTGGAATTGGCTCTCATGGCCGAGCCAACCATCGAGCCGTTATCGCCGTTCAAGCCAGAGGGCAAATCAACCGCAAGAACGGGCACATCCGGCCCAATAGGAGGGGATTCGAAGGCTCGGCTCAAGCCAACTCCGAAACAGCCGTCAATCACCAGATCAGCACCGGTAAATGTCGCTTCCATGTAGAACTCAGGCGAACCTTCACGGACCTCTTTCACAACAACTCCAGCCGATTTCAGATGTTTTGCGGCCACCAGAGCGTCCCGGCCATTGTTGCCTGGTCCATACAGAACCAGCACCCTCTTGCCATAAAGGCGGCCCAACATCTCTGACGCCAAAGCAAAGACACCGTACCCGGCTCTCGAAATCGCCTCTTCCAGCCGACCCAAGGAGGCCAGTGAATCGTCGTATGCCTTGAAATCTCTTTGCCGGTAAATAGGAATCATTGCCCGATCTCTCCTATTTCTCGACCACTACTACTGCAACTGCGAAGAGGTCGCTGTGTGACATTGACACATCGACATCTTTAACTGCAAGGTCTGACGCAATCTTTTGCGCCCGGCCCGACAATTCAATGCCCGGCTTTCCCAAATCATTTCGCACGACCTCGACTTCAGACATCGAGAACGCCCTGACTCCACTGCCGATCGCCTTTGAAAAAGCCTCCTTGGCGCAAAATCTAGCCGCGAAATGTGGAATCGAGTCTGCTTTGGATTCGCAGTACGCAACCTCGGCTTCAGTGAAGATCTTCCTGCGCAAACCAGGTCGACGCTCAAGCACCTTTCGAAACCTGTTTATCTCCAAGATGTCGGTGCCCACCGTAATTGACATTTTGATCAGGACTCCCGATTCACGAGATGGCGGATATGGTCCAGGCGCTTCGCGCTAACAAGACTAGCCGCGAACACGCACCCTAAAAGCAACTTCGTATTCGCCATTGACATTAATGTATGTTGCTTCGACGCAAAGCCCGCAGTGCTCGCCATCAGGCCCGGACGCCGCAAACACTCCATCAAGTGATCTGACGTAGAATAAACCCATCCCCTTCCTCGCAGAGCGGGACTCCCGAGTCAAATAGGCAGCTCACGCCACTACTCCTTTCAGGAGTTGACTCTTCTTCGGCCCACCGCGGTAAGTCATCATTCACTACGCGCGCGTTGTCCCGCTGTGGCCGTATGTTCCGGGGCGATAATGGTCTGTGGGGCATTTATGTCTGGATTAGCTTCATAGCCACAGGTAGCAAAAAAAGACCACTTGGCAGTTAGGGCTGTTGGCCACATGATTTCCACCCTGCAGGCAGGTCTGGGATGTTGACTTTTTGTATGGTGCTGCGATAGGTACAGTCTGGGTAGCATTTCCTGCATTCTCCTCGAGTCTTTGGAGTACCAGAAACCAGCCCTGACATTGGATAGACCTGTCAATACCCGGCTTCCGGGCTAAATGGCTAACGGGGTGATTCGGCAATCCCGTTTAATGCATCAGCTTTTCCACGTATAGGAATCAGCCGCGATATCATCATGCTCCAAGGCCTAGCGACCCAGCCCTAAACTACCTTTTACCCGAGCCGAGAAGCCGGTGGCCTTTGCCCGATCTGATTAACCAAGTTTCCACGGCCCCGTACCCGGGCAAGTCTGTCGCCTTTTAAAGATCCCATCAATCGAAGCTTGAACTTTCCTGAACAATCGCCCTTAGGTTGTGATCGGCCATTCTTAAACAAGGCTCCACAGAAATCCTCGGTCTGAACTACAGACCCTCAATTACGTTGCGAGCACAAAAATAACGACATCACCGGAGAAAGGCCAGCCCTCAAGCGCTGAAATCATTCGCGCGACGTTCTTCACGGGCGGTCATTTGTTGCTCTGCGGATCCTATCAATCACATCAGGCGAGATCACCGTATCTGGGTCCCTCATGCCAGACAGCGAAGCCTTAACGCCAACCAGCGAGGTGTACAGCGGAGGGCAAGTCACGCAATTTGACAGATGGTCCACCAACTGCGACTCACCTGTCGTGCCGGATAGTTCGCCATCCAAATAGTCGGATACCATGCTCCGCGCCTGCCAACACGACATCGACATGCCGGTGCTTGCTGACTTTCTCACTGCACCTTCCGAAAGGGCGCTAATGAGCATCATCCGTCCGCGCCTAAGCCTTTGCTTGGCCGCTGAAAGGCTGATCTCCAAAGACACGGCGATTTCGGACAACTTCCACTCTTCCACATCGTGCAACAAGAGCACACTCCGGTATGCAAAAGGAAGTCGCAACAGCGAGTCCCTTAGTTCCTCAAGATCATCCGCCATTTCCACCACCCGCTCCGGATCCACGCTGAAGGCACTATCTCGCCATTTGTCCTCAACTTCCTCCACAGAAACTTCCCTCGCCCTTTTTCTTGCGTCATCGATGGCAAGATTGTGAAGTATCCGGTGAAGCCAGGTATTGAGTCCGGATTCGCTCCGAAAAGTACTTGATTTCTCCCATGCCTTTGACAACGTATCGCTTACCAACCACTCCGCGCTCTGGGGATCCCCAACCAAGGTCAAGGCATATCGGTATAATCCTGGGATCTCGTCGGTCACAGCCTTCATGAAGTTGGTGTCACCCGTCGAGAAAACAGAATCGGAACTCGTCATCTGCATACAACTATACTCAGTCTTGGTCAGCAAAATGGGACCGTCGCTCAACGAACGTGACTCTGCTACCTTAGATCCATGGTCGGTCACCTTCTGGTCAATGAACGACCCGATGGCCTTTGTCCGACTCCTTTGTTTTAGATACAGTGTCAATTTTCAGCACTGAGTAGACAGGGCAGAATCCTGAAAGACCTGTCACAAGCAGCAGCATTGCTAACACCAAGAGAACGATTCCCAATGCTGTACTGGTTCCAATCACCAACGAAACGATCACGGCCGCGATGGCGACAATGATCCGGATTCCTTGATCAACAACTCCAACTCTTCTCTTCATTCGAGTCTCCTTCGCTTCAAGCCCTCTAACAATCACATAGACGCGTCAAAGGCCGAAAAAGATACAAAAGCTTCGACATTCCCTTTCGTACGAATACGAACCGGAAACCGGCAAAGCATTGAGGACACTCCAAAGGAGTTGATCAAGTCAAGTTGAGAAACGAAAAGGATG